>NZ_JBBCPK010000093.1:0-17420 GCF_037150775.1 Leclercia sp. M50 | reverse complement strand
CCCGACTTCGGTTTGCGCAGGTAATCCACCACCCCCCAGTTAATCGAGGGCCAGGTTTCGACAAACATAAAGTGGAAGAGGGCCGTCACCGGCTGATAGCGCTGTCGGCGATAGCTCTCCGCCGCCGTCGCCACCAGCTGCGCCTGATACGCCTGGGTATTGGCAATCATCTCCTGGATAGTATTGCCCCGGGGAATATTGGCGAATTTAAAGGTCTGGAAGGGCTGGAAGTTATGGTACTTCCAGTGCGTCCAGCCGGGATCGTCCGCCGCCGTACTCTTCGGCCACATCAGGCTCTCAGGGATGAAGGTTTTCAGGGTGGAGAGCCGCGGCAGCGCCTGGGCGCCAAACTCGGTGATAATCCCGGTTTTGGCGGGCGCCAGCAGATCGCGTATCGTGCCGAAGTACCAGCCCGCCCAGTAGTGCTCCTCCACGGCGGAAAAACGGTGCACGATGCGGGAGCTATCTTCCGCGAGCGTGTCGCCCACCCGTTTCGTCAGGGACTGGTTTAAGCTTTTGTTCCAGTCCGGGAAGCGTTTTTCCATCCACGGTGAGTTCCAGGGCGGCTCGTTGTGCCCGCCCCAGACGATGATGGCCGGCGAGTTACCGAACTGCTCAACCATCTGACGGGTCTGGCGAACCGCATTATCGGCAAAGGCGACGCTGTCATCATAGCCCCACTGCAGGGGCACATCCTGCCAGATCATCAGCCCCATCTCATCCGCTACATCATAGAGCGCGCGGCCTGCCACATGCCCGTGGACGCGAATGGCGTTGGCGTTCATCGCCTCCAACAGTTCGAAATCCCGGCGGTATTTTGCCCGCGTCATGGTGCCGAGCCAGGGGGAGCCAATATAGTTACTGCCCTTGATGAACAGCCGACGGTCGTTGATGAGCCAGCCTTTATTGTCCGGCTGCTCCTCCAGCTTGCGTAACCCGGTTCGGGTGAGGGCGGTATCCATCAGCCCCTGGTCATCCCGCAGCGAGGCTCGCACCCGGTAGAGGTTCGGCTTGCCGACGCCCACCGGCCACCAGAGCCTGGCGGAGCGCATTGGTAGCGAGACGTTCAGGGTGCCGGCGGTGCTGTTGAGCGTGACCGGGAAGTCCTGCTGAAAGTCCGGGCCGCTGAAATTGTCCGGCGCGGCGGAGAGGCGCAGGATGGCGGGCCCATCCGCCAGCGCCCGGTAGCGAATCTCGGCGCGCAAGATGGGGTTATGCAGCCCCTCGCGCCAGTCCGGGCGCAGGATCACCTCGTCAATCGTCACGCCGCGGCTCAGGTGCAGCTTCACCGGCGCCCAGATGCCGCCGGAGTTGGCATCCTGACCGTGCTCGGACCAGGCGCCGCCGGGGCGGGTGTCGTGCTGGTTAAGCACCCCTTTGACCAGGGTTTTGTGCAGCGGCCAGATGGTTTTCGGATCTTCGAACGGGCTCTCCACCCGAACGGCGAGCCGGTTATGGCGGCGCAGGGCGTCGCTTATATCCACCGGGAAGCGCTGGAAATAGCCTTCGTGGCGGGCAAGCGTTTTGCCGTTGAGCGTCACGTCGGCGAAATAATCCACGCCGTCAAACACCAGGGTAGCCATGGTATCCGGCGCGCGCTCCGGCAGGGTAAATTCGTGACGGTACCAGAGCGCGCCCTGATGATCGTATCCGGCGCTGTACCAGTTGGCGGGCACCCGAAGCGTGCGCCAGCCGCTGTCAGGGGCGCTGGCCCCGTTAAAAGTATTGTCGTTGGCATCATGCACGCGCCACTGCCCGGCCAGCGACCAGGTGACCGGCACAGGCGCCGCTTGCGCCAGCGGAAGCCAGACGACCAGCGGCAGAATAAGTTTAGGGATCATGATTTATCTCCTGCGCCCGGTGGTGCAGCCAGGCGGCACCGCGTCCGGCCTCGTTGAAGAGCTCGCCGCGCAGCGCCTTAAGCCCGGCCGGGTCCAGCGTTGTCGCCTGGCTCTCTAACTGCTGGAGCCGCTCTGCCAGTCCGGTAAAGCCGAGGGTGGCGGCTTCGCCGCGAAGCCGGTGCGCCGCCCGGCCCAGAGCCTCGCGGTCATCACTGTCGATCGCCCGGGCTATTGTTGCTACCGCCTCGTCGAGCCCCTCGCCGAACAGATCCAGCAGCTCCTGTACCAGAGCGGGATCGTCCGCGCACTGTTTTAATAGCCGGGCTTCGTCCGGCAGCCCTTTATCACTCTGCGGGCTATGATTCTCCGGGCCGACGCGCGCAATCTCTTGCTGCAACGCCTCCTGGCTCACCGGCTTGGCAATATAGCCGTCGAACCCCATCGCCAGGCAGCGTTCTTTATCTCCTTGCATGGCGTGGGCGGTCATGGCGATGGCGGGCTGGTGGGCGCCCCCCCTGGCCTGCGTCTCTTCCCGCAGCAGGCGGATAGCGGTTTCGCCGTCCATCTCCGGCATTTGCAGGTCGATCAGCAGAATGTCCCAGGCGTGTTCCCGCCAGCGCTCCAGCGCCTCGCGCCCGTTATTGACCACTTCGCAGCGGTGGCCGAGCCGCTCCAGCAGACGCCGGGCGACTTTCTGGTTCACCAGATTATCCTCGGCCAGCAGAATGCGTAGCCCGGCCTGCGGCAGGACGGGCGCCGTCGCGGGGGCCGGGGCCGGAACAGGGGCGGGTTCAAGCACGCTGGCAATCACCTGATGCAGCTCGCGCTGGGCAATGGGCTTATGCAAATAGTGGGCAATGCCGATGCGCTTAAGCATGTTGGCGTCAAAATGGCGGCTCATGGAGCTGAGCATAATGATATGGCTTTGCTCGGTCTGGGGCAGCACGGAGAGTTCGAGCGCCAGCGAAACGCCGTCCATATCCGGCATTTGCGCGTCCAGCAGGATCAGCGCCCAGCGCCTCTCTTCGGCTGCGCGCCGCAGCGCCTCGGCGGCGTTATTAACGCAGGTTGGCGCCAGCCCCATCTGGTGAAGCATGGTATCAAGCAGGCGCAGGTTGGTGCTGTTGTCATCCACCACCAGCACCCGTTCGCCATTGAAGCGCCCCACAGGCGCGGCGGCCTGTTGGCTCTCCAGCGGCAGGGTGAAAGCAAATTCGCTCCCCACGCCGGGCTGGCTCTCAACCGTCAGCTCCCCACCCATCAGGCTCACCAGCCGGGCCGAGATGGTCAGCCCCAGTCCGGTGCCGCCGTAACGGCGGGTGGTGGAGCTGTCGGCCTGGCTGAAGGCCTCGAAGATCGCTTTTTGCTTATCCGCCGGAATGCCGATGCCGCTGTCGCGGATGCGAAAACGCCACCGACCTTCATCGTCAGCGGGCGCTATCGCCAGCAGCACTTCGCCCTGGTGGGTAAACTTAAGGGCGTTGCCCAGCAGGTTGGTAAGGATCTGGCGCAGCCGGGGACCGTCCGCTACCAGCACCTCCGGCAGCTCGGGGGCAATATCCACCAGCAGCTCAATGCCTTTTTCGCTGGCGGCGGGCATGTGGGGGCGGATCAGCGACTGAATAAAGGGGCGGATCTCCAGCGGCTCCACATCCACCGACATCTTGCCCGACTCGATGCGGGAGAAGTCGAGAATGTCATTGATAATATGCAGTAGCGACTGGGCCGAACTCATGACCAGCGAAAGATACTCCCGCTGCTCCGGGTTAAGAGGGGTGTCAAGACAGAGCTGGGTCATGCCCAGAATGCCGTTCATCGGGGTGCGAATTTCGTGGCTCATGTTGGCGAGGAAGGCGCTCTTCGCCTCGTTGGCCTCCCGGGCCACCTTCGCCGCCTCTATGGCCAGCAGTTCCGCCTCTTTACGACGGGTAATATCCTGCAGGGTGCCGATCACCCGCTCGGCCTGCTGCTGCATGTTGAGAGTCACCACCTGGCCCGAAATCAACATCCAGCGCCAGCCCCGGGCGGCGTGCTGGACGCGAATTTCGCATTCGAATACCGGCATATGCGCCTGGCGCGAGGCGATCATCGCCTGGCGCAGGGTGGCGCGATCCTCCTCGTGCACCAGGTTAAGCAAAAAGCGCAGCGGATAGAGCAACTGCGTGCGTGACTCGCCCACCATCGCCAGCAGGGTATCGTTCACCTGCAGGCTGTCGTGGGAGACCTGCCAGTCCCAGATGCCGATCTGGATCGACTCCGCGGTAAGTAAAAAATCGTCGTGCAGCTGGTGGCGCGAGCGCTGGGCCTCATCCAGCTCGGTGATGTCCGTATGCAGGCTGATAATGCCGCCGTCCGCCAGCCGCTGATGCTGGACGTAGAGCCGCCGCTGACCCGACTGCCGCACTTCGCGATGGCTCGGCTGACGGCAGTTGCGGATAATCGCTTCGCGCAGGGTCTGGCGGCGGCCAGGATCGATGTTATAGCCCGCATCGATAAATTTTTCCGCCAGGCTCTCCAGGGTGGCGCCGACGGCCAGCCAGGGGGTGATGACCGGGTAAAAGCGCGTCACCGGGTCGTTCCAGGCCAGCAGGCGCTCCGCCGGATCGTAGATCATTACCCCCATGGGCAGCGCGTTAAGATCGAAACAGGATCGCTCTTGCATGGTTATTCCCCTCCCGCCTGATAGTGCAGCTCCGCCTGGCGGCGCAGGTACTCCAGCCCGGGCGCGATCGCCATTGCCCAGGCGGTGAGGATCTCCTCGTCGCAGAGGGGATCGCAGGCGCGAACGGTTCTGAGCATCGCTTCCCGCCAGAGGGCGAAAAACCGCGGCGGCAGGCGCAGCCCTTCTTGGCTCTGCTCTCGCGCCAGCCGCTCCAGAAAGTCCGGCACGAAGAGCGCACCATCGACGGCCAGCATGGCGAAAAAGCTCTTAAAGAGCATCTGCTGGCCCTCCGCCTCCGGATGCCGGGCGAAGTGCTGCTCCGTTTCAGGAGACATATGGATAAATGTCTCCCGGAAGGCCTCAAAAAAGCGCTTTT
This sequence comes from Leclercia sp. M50, assembly GCF_037150775.1. Taxonomy (NCBI): domain Bacteria; kingdom Pseudomonadati; phylum Pseudomonadota; class Gammaproteobacteria; order Enterobacterales; family Enterobacteriaceae; genus Leclercia; species Leclercia sp. M50. Next base: position 12,541 of record NZ_JBBCPK010000093.1, on the reverse strand, counting down.
TGTCGTTCTCCGGCAAGACGCGGTTCAGGCTTGCCTCAAAGAGATCGCGATAAAACTTCATGGTGCACCCCTCGTGGCCCGTTCGCCGGGCAGACAGAGGCCGGGCGGGTTAAATTCATCCGTCGTGCGGCGGGAGAAATAGCTGTTCTCATCCGCAAGGCCGTTTTCAAACAGCGGCCCGGCGTTGTGTTTGTAATAGAGAGCTTCCAGCACCATGGCGTTGGTGGAGAGGGTCAGGGTCGGGTTGATATCGCCGGTCGCCTCAACGCGTCCCTCAAACCAGCCCTGCTGCGGGTTGTTGAGATGGCGGGTGACCGCCATCAGAGCATCGGTATAGTCGTTTTCCCACAGCGCCCAGAGCAGGAAGACCGCTTTGGTAGAGACCTGCGCCAGCCGGGGGTAGTATTTGCCGTCGTCCCCCAGGGTGTTCCAGGCATAGCCGTTTCCCCAGACGGTGTCCTCAACGTGCCAGGGCGCCTGGGAGAGATAAAAATCGGCCCGCGCGGTGAGCACTTTGTTCTGCTCCCAGCGCGATTTCTGAGAGAGCCATATCCCTTCTGCCCGGGCGCGCAGCGCTTTTTGCACATCGGACGGTACGCCGGGCGGCTGCCAGCCGAACTCCACTCCCGGCAGCATCGCGGGGAGGGTGGTCAGCAGCGAAGGTTGCCAGGTGGTGCGCGGATCCCGGGCATCTACGGCGAGGCTGCGCTGAAAGAGGATCACATTACGCGAAGGGGGAGTGAACGCCTTTCCTGCCGGGAATCCCCACAGGCGAAACGCGCTGGCGGCGTACTCACTCTCACCCAGACGCAGCTCCTCGCGCAGCACCGGCTGGCCGTTCTGAACGGAGGCGGACCACAGTTCCCCCTCGTTATCCATCACCCGGCAGAAGTTCCAGCGCAGAATGATCTTATCCAGATACTCGCGATACTGGGGGGCGCGTTCGGCAGTAAGCCGCAGGGCCAGCATCAGTCGGGCCATATCCTTTGCCGACCAGCCGCTCTTTGCCGGTTTACCGGTAAAGTCGATGGGGGTCGCCGTCCGGCTGGAGTAAAGCCTGCCCGGGGTGCGGGTTTCGGTCAGGGTCAGCCGGTTAAGCGTGCCGAGCAGGCGCGTCAGGCGGGCGTCAAACTCAGGCTCCTGCACCAGCCCCAGATCCCGGGCGGCGAGCAGGGCGATGAGGGTGTCGCCCATTTGCCAGAGGGTGACCCGCGGCTGTTTGTCGCTGCCGTTCACCAGCCCGGTCTGCGGCTGGGTGTTATTTTCGAAATAGCGCCAGGCGATGCGGGCCCACGCCTGCTCCTGCGGCGTCAGGCTGTCGATGCGCGCGGTGGTGTGCCAGCCGCCCTTCGTCAGCCAGCGCCACCCTGCGCTCTCCCGGCTAAAGAGGGCGAGGGCAATAAGCAGCAGGAGGAGGGCGACCGCCAGCCAGCGGGCTACGGTTTTAAGCATTGCGCGGTCACCGGCGGCAGTTTGACAGGCTCGTCTGCACTACAGGCGGCGCACTGGCAGGCCTGGCAGGCGGGTTTCGTGCGCTGGGTGGTCCCGGTCTGTTCGCACCAGCTCTTAACCGCCGGTGTGCTGCTCAGGAAGGGGCGGTTGCGCGGGGTATTATTGGGCTCGAAAAGATCCACCAGCTTTTTGTCCCAGAGCGAAGGGGCGAAATCGCGGTTTTTCGGGTTGTCGGTATTAAACCGCAGCAGCTTGCCCTCTTTCTTGAACAGCAGCGCCTCCAGCATGATGCCGTTGTTATTGGCGGTGAACTCTTTAATCGGGCCGTCGCCGTTTTCGTAAAGCCCCTCGTAGTAGCCTTTGCCCTCTTCGTTGGCGTTTTCAATGGTGTCCAGCAGGCGGTCGGTGTAGGGCGAGTTCCAGAGTACCCACATCCCCAGCGCCGCCTTCAGGGATACGGCGGCGGTGTTGGGGACATACTGACCTTTGTCGGTGATGGTGTTCCAGTTAAAGCCGTCGCTAAAGACGGTGTCATACACAAAGTAGGGCGACTTATCCAGCTGGTGCTCGGAGCGGGCGGACAGTATCCCGGTAATAGCGTAGCGGTTCTCCTGAGCCTGATAGACCCGGTCGGCAAAGTTTTTCATCCACGGATGGGAGTAGCCGCGCGGGCTGTTATTCCGGTCCAGCGGATTGTCATACCCAAACTCCATGCCGTACAGCACGTAGGATTCGGTCACCACGTAGTTATGCTGGCTGGTTTGACGCGGATCGCGCGAGTCGTAGGGCACCAGCACGCAGTAGATCTCCGCCAGCTCGTAAGGCTGCGGGCGGCTGGCCTGACAGGTGCTAAACCCCCAGAGCTGGAAACCTGCCGCGCCATACTCTTCATAGCCCAGCCGTCCTTCCTGCACATATTTCGGCTGGCCGTTCTCCAGGTAGGCGCCGTACATCATGCCGCAGGGATCGATAACGTGGCTGAAGTCCCACCCCAGCACCACGTTATCGATGCTGTTGGCATACTCCGGGTAACGCTCTTTGATCACTTTTAGCCAGATCAGCATCCTGCCGATATCCAGCGCCGAGAAGCCAATCTCCCCCGGTTTGTTCTGGTAGTTCACCTTCTGGCCGGTAATGGTGTTGTAGGCCTTGTTAGGCAGCTCGTTGCGGAAAAGATCCAGCTTGTTCAGGGTGGCGAGCAATTTCAGCATCCGGCGGTCAAACTCGGCTTTATCAATGATCCCCAGCTCCCGCGCCGCCGTCATGGCGGCCATATAGGAGGCGCTGTCCCACATGGTGGTGGAGGGGTATTTATTTACCGCATTGACCAGCCCGGTGGTGGGCTGGAAGTTGGCGACAAAATATTGCCAGGCGTTTTTGGCGATAGCCATCTCCCTGGGAGTTAGCTCGCCGCTGCGCGGTTCGTACTCCGAGGCCGGCAGCCCGCTGGCGGCCTGTGCAGCGGAAAGCGTGAGCCAGCACGCCATAAGCCCGGCCAGAAGAGGAAAAAAGAGGAGAAATTTCAGCTTCATGGCGTAGCTCCTGCTGAAGAAGTAGGGGAAGTCGTCAGGCTCAGACAGGCCAGACAGAGCATCTGGCCGTGGGCAATATAGGCCAGGCTTTCGAGCACGATGGCGTTGGTATCAGCGTCAATCACGTCATTCACGCTGCTGTTCAGGTTAAGTCCGCGCTGCCACCCCTTGCCGGGCACCTGCAGCGTCTGAACCTGCTGGCGCAGCGCTTCGCTCCAGCCGTTGCGGAACAGGGCGTACCAGGCGAAGGCGGAGCGGGTGGAGGTGATCGCGGTCTGTTCCGGGGTGGCATCGCGCAGGGCGCTGGTTTGCAGCGGCTGGCGATCGGGCAGATCGTTTACGTAGTCCGGCGCGGGCTCGGCGTAGTCGGTGCTGATGGGCGGCTTGCTCACCCGCAGCCCGTGGCGGCGCTGCTGGATCTGCATAATGCGCCAGGCGATCTCCGCGCTCTGGGCGTCGAAGCCCAGCTCAAGGCCGGTTAACAGGTAGGGGAGGCTGATAAGCGATGGCTGTCGGCCCCAGGGGGTACGTAGCCCCTCGTCGGGCACCATAATGCCGTCGATATCGATCATCTGCTGTCCCTCCGGCGGGTTGGTCACCGCCAGCCCCGCCGCGCTGTCGATCAGCCGAAGCGTATGGCTGGCATACAGACGATAACCGAAGCTGTTTCTGGGCTCGTCCGCCGCCAGTGCCCAGTGGTGGAGCGGCGCTGCGGCCTGGGTCGCGGGATTACTGGCGATCAGGGCTCCGACCTTCCACTGGTTAAAGAGGTCGCGCACGGCGGCGGCGTGCTGGGGATAGCGCCACAGCAGGGTTTGCAGGGCATTGAGCAGGCGGCCCATGCCGATAGCGGAGGAGTCTGGCTTGCCCAGCATTTGCAGCGTGTCCGCATGATAATAAGCGGCGGGTAGCCCTTCGGGATTCAGCGGGAGCTGCCCCAGCGTAAATAGCGCCGCGGTGATGCGTTCATCAAACTCGCCGGTGGTCAGGATATTGAGCTGTTTTGCCGCCGCCACGGCAAAAAGATAGCTGCCGATGCTCCACAGGCTGAACCAGGGCTCGCCATCGTGGGCGTTGGCCAGGCCGTTCGGCTGGGTATTGTTGACATAATATTGCCAGGCTACCCGGGCCCAGATCGCCTCATCGAAGGTGAGTTCACGCGTGGCGGGCAGGGGTGGGAAATCTTTACTCAGGGTCATGCCCGCGCTGCTCTCCACGCGCGAAGGCATCTGTTTCTCCACCCAGACGACGATGGCGAAGCCCAGCAGGAAACCGATCAGAATAGTGAGGTAGCTGCGGGCCGACAGCAGCGCATCGCGTTTTCTCATTGGCTCGCCTCCTCTTCGGCCGGGGTCCAGACGGCGGCCAGAATCAGCGGCAGCATGGCGGCAATATTCACCGCACCCCAGAAAATATTGATGACGTAGCCGGAAGGGTCGTCAACCTGGCCGCGGGCTACCTGTATTCCGCCCCAGATAAGGCCCGCCAGGGTGAGCACGACGATAGCGATCTGCGGCTTCACCAGGTAGAGAAAACGCCCTGTCTGCCGCTCTTTGGGGGTGACGTGAAATTTTATCTGCTCGCCGCGCAGCACCGTATCGAGCGCCCGGAGATTCATGGAGAAAAACGAGAGATACGATGCCCTGCCATCCCAGGCTGATATTCCCCAGGTGCCGAACATAAACGCCAGTTCGGAGACGATGAAAAAGGGCAAAAAGTGGAGATAAAAGGGCTCAGACCAGGCCGACACCGGGGGAATACCGGTAAAGAGATAGATAATCGGCGAGATCAGGAAAATGGTATTCCATACGCAGGCCATGTAGGACCAGAAGGTGGTGGCATACATCAGCGTTTGCGGCAGGGAAAGCTTAAAGCGGCGGCGGCTGAAGATATTGTCGTGAAACAGAATATCCAGCGAGCCGGCGGCATATTTAAAACGCTGGATCATCCAGGTCAGCATATCCTGCGGGGAGAGCATCTTGGATTCAATGCGCGGGTGCATGACCGAGCGCCAGCGGCGCGCGGCATCGCCGTGCAGCAGGATAGAGGTGTAAATATCCTCGGAAACGTGGAATTTATAAGGGGTCAGCTCCGTATCGAAGGCTACATGGGGACGCATGGCCTCCTGCAGGGTTTCGCGCATCGCCGGATCGCGTATGTCCCGGGTATGGCGGTCGATCTCCTCTTCGACGGTCCAGACGTAGCTGCGCAGCGCCGCCTGCATCACCGCCTCGCGTCGATGCACCGAGGCCGCGCCGCAGCAGAAGGCGGCATTAGCCCAGTTGCGGCGGCGTAAAATCACGTCGTAGAACATGCGCGGATCGTTGAAAAAGGGATCCCGGCCAAGGGTCACCGGGCCGATAAATTTCTGGGCGAGCCAGCCCAGGCCGTATCCCGCTTTACCCGCCCTGCGCCCGAGCCAGTGCGCCAGATTTTCCCCTTCCGGCAGGTCGAAGAACCACTGAGGCGTCTGCACCCAGGCGACGTCCGGATCGCGGAAATAACCCAGCGTATGGCTGAGCAGCGTGGGGAAAACGCGGGTATCGGCATCGCAGATGATCAGGAAGTCACCGTCGGTCTGCTCAAGTCCGTTGCGCAGGTTGCCCGCCTTAAAGCCGATATTGGTCTGGCGGGTAATGTAATTAGCGCCTTCCTCTTCGCATACGGCTTTCATCTCCGGACGCCGGCCATCATCCAGCACATGTACCTTGTAATCCAGCGGGACAGGGTAGGCCATTTTCATGGCGTCGCGGATGGAGAGCCGCACCAGCTCCACATCTTCGGAGTAGGTGGCGATAAAGAGATCGACCTTTATCGGCCTGGTCTCTTCGGCATCTTCCGGCCGCAGGCAGTCGTTGATCTCAGACGGCGGGGGCGTTTGCGGCGGATCCTCTTCCTTCCACAAGTTAATGGTGAACAGCACCGTGCCGATCCAGGCCAGGGTTTCCGCCAGCACCAGCGGAATGGCGTACCAGAGCGCGTCGGTATTTAATGAGGCCGTCCAGCGCCAGTAAATATAGTTGGCGCCAAGAATAAGTGCGGCCACCGCTAATACCTGCCAGGTCATCATGACCCAGCGCGGCGTTTTAAGCGGTTCAGGCGGACGACGATGTTTAAAACGGGAAAAATAAAAATCCATAGCGAAGGATATCCTGATTCCACGATGACAATAAATTAAAAGCCTGTTGCCGACAGGGAGAACGCCACGGAAATAACGCTCACAAAAACATAATTTAAGGTAAGTGTAGAACGCGGATAAAAATATTCCAGCAGGTTAAATTGCAACAGTTTAGGGGCGCTTAAATAAAAGTTAATTATTAATAAGGTTTTACCCTGTGTACCGCAATAATTGCCAGATGAAGGCATTTACGCTATCTAAATTATTAGCACGATGCTTTTTCAGGATCATTAACAGGACTCCCTATGAGCCAGATTGCGCCTGCAATACCGCAAGAAGAAAACATAAAATCAAGGACATGGCGTTATTCTCTTGCCGGGAATCGCGATCTGCGTATTGATTTTATGCGCGGAATTGCGCTGGTAATGATGGTGGTGGCGCATACAGAAGTGATGTCGATATTTAATATATTTACCTGGGAGCGTTTTGGTCTGACGACCGGTGCGGAAGGATTTGTCATTCTTTCCGGATTTATGCTGGGGATGTTAAATCGTGCCAGATTACAAAAAGCTGTCTTGCTCACTATTTCCTGGGGGCTTTACCTCAGAGCGTGGAAAATATATCGGGTAAATATTATTATCATTTTATCTTTTCTGTTGCTGGGGTATTTTCCTTTTATAAACGTTTTTGAAGTGACCCATTTTACCGACCGTTTTTCGGGCACCACCTGGTCCCTTTATCCGGTGACGCCGCAGATAAAAGAGACCTGGTTTAACATTGTTCTCTATCTGCAAATTGGCCCTCACCAGACGCAAATTTTAGGGCTCTATATCTTTCTCCTGCTGTTAAGCCCCCTGTTTTTAGGTATGTTGCAAAGGGATAAGGTGTACTGGCTACTGGGCCTTTCGCTGCTGGTTTACTGCTGCTGGCAGCGATGGCCGGTACGGATAACCCCGTCGCAGTTTGAGTTCGCCTTTCCGCTGCTGGCGTGGCAGTTTATTTTTGTGCTGGGGATGAGTTGCGGCTGGTATAAAGAGGAGTTGCTCTCTTTCGCTCGCACTCCCGCCGGCAAAGTGGTGGTCGCGGCGCTGGTGGTGGTTGCGCTGGTCCTCGGCTTTGTCGCCCAGAATCATACCAACCCCTTTATGCCGCCCGCGCTCCTGATGCATACCCTCCCCGCGGCGGACTTTAACGCTTTTTACCATACCTGGGCGGCAAAAAACGGTCTGGGCCCGGTGAGGGTGCTGAACGATATCTGCCTGATGGTGACGGTCTATCTCCTCCTGACCTGGTGCTGGCAACCTCTTTACCGGCTGGCGGGCTGGTTTCTTATCCCGCTCGGCCAGCGCTCGCTTTATACCTTTATTTTGCACGTCTACGTCGTGCTCGCGGTAAGCCAGTTTGTGACCTTCGATCTGTGGCGTCAGGAGTGGATAGTGAACACCGTTGTACATGCAGCGGCGCTTGGTGTGCTGTGGCTACTGGCGAAATATAACGTCGCCGCACGCTGGATACCTAACTAAGGAAGGGGAGATGCGGGAGAGATATTTGCTGGCCTGCGCACTCTTGTGCATTGCCACCGGCGCAGAGGCGGCGCCGAAGGAGGATGCCGGGACACTGCGCGACAACAACGGCGAGCCGGTGCAGGCGGGGGTATTTACCAGCCGCTGGGGGCGGCTTTTCTCAGGCAATGAGGATGTTTTTTCCGGCGCGCTGAGCTTTAGCTCGGGCCTGAAAGAGCAGTGGATGACTATCCCCAACAGCTCAGACAGCGCGGAGCAGAAGCGAAAATATAACCAGACGCTGAACCTGAGCCTGCAATATTCCCCCTACAGCTACTGGTTTGCCAACGTCACGTCGCGTCTACCGGTCACCGACACCAGCCGCTACACCGCTGACTTCCGCTACAGCTTTGGCTACGACGACTGGCACGCGAATACCCTTAGCCTGGTGTACAGCAACTACGGGGATAACCGCTTCTGGACCTCGGGCAGCGGTCGTCACACTTACTTCGAGCAGGGGGCGGTAACCCTGGCCTACAAATTCTCGCTGCCGAAACCGGTGGAGAATACGCTGTTGATCAACAAAGGCGACGCCATTATCTGCCAGGTGGGCTACAGCTGGGTGCCGCGCTATTACGATCTGGAGAGCAACGATATCCGCAAAAACAAAAACGTGATGCTGGGCGGATGCGGTTACACCTTCAAACAACATTTCTTTGTGCGCGCCACGGCGTTCTGGTTCCCGGACAGCAGCCAGCAGCAGCCCTGGAACGGCGATTACAGCTACAGCTTCGGCTATGCGGGCTATACGCCAGGCTCATTCTCCGTTCAGTATGCCAACTATTCCGGCACCCGTTATCCCGGCCACCAGAGCGGCAACGGAAAGTTTCGTGAAGGAACGGTTAGCCTTATCTGGTTCTTACCGCTTTAGGGGGCGAGAGAGTGACGCAGCATGTACTGATTGTGGAAGATTCACGGCTCTATCGGCGGCTGTTGAGCGGGATGCTGGCGCAGTGGGGCTATAAGGTCAGCGAGGCGGAAAACGGCCTCGCCGCGCTGCAGATCCTCGAAAGCCAGCCGGTCAGCCTGGTCATCAGCGACTGGGAAATGCCGGAGATGGACGGCCTGACGCTGTGCCGGGAGATCCGCAGCCGCCAGATTGGTCACTATATCTATGTCATTCTGCTTACCGCCCGTGAAAATCCAGACGATCTGACGCTGGGTTTTGACGCCGGCGCGGATGACTTTCTCAGCAAGCCTGTCGAGCAGAGCGAACTGCGGGCGCGGCTGCATGCGGGGGCGCGTATTCTCTCCCTGGAGGCGACCCTCGCCGCCCGCAACGCCCGCCTTAGTGAGGCCCTACGCCAGATTGAACAAGATCTCGAGGTGGCGGCGCGTATCCAGCAGTCGGTGCTGCCCGCGCACCAGCAGCGCTACCGGGACTACTTTTCCGACTGGCTCTTTCTGCCCTCGGCCTGGGTTTCCGGGGATATCTTTAACGTCTTCCCGCTGGATAACCATCTGGGCTTTTACTGCGTGGACGTCTCCGGCCACGGCGTGGGGGCGGCAATGATGTCCCTTGCGGTGGCCCGCCAGTTTTTGCACGGCAGGGCGGTAGAGCGCTTTCTCTTTACTGACGACGACGAGGTGGCGTCCCCCGCCGAGGTGGTGCGCATCCTCAACGGCCGTTTTTGCAGCGATGAGGTAGAGATAGTCAGCTATTTCACCATGATTTACGGCGTCATCGATCTTGACACCGGCGAGGGGAAACTGTGCCAGGCCGGTCACCCGACCCCCTTTATCGTCAGCCCGGACGGTGAGGTCAGAGCCGTTGGCAGCGGCGGAGCACCGGTGGGACTGATGCCGGATCTCAGCTGGACGGATGTCGACTTCACGCTGGCGGCAGGCGAGCGGCTCTGCCTGTTCAGCGACGGCATTACCGAATGTGAAAACCTCGCCGGGGAACAGTTTGGCCCGCAGCGGCTGCAGGAGGCGTTGCGGCACGGGGCCGCCCTCGGACTGAACGATCTCCTGGCGCAGTTTGCCCGGCACCTTATTCACTGGCGCAGCGGGGAAAACCAGGAGCAGCCAACGATGGCCGATGATGTTTCACTCTTAGTGATTGAGCGTAAAGGAGAAGAGCAATGAATATTGATACAGAGCGGCAGCCCGATGTGAACATTATGACCCCGGCGGTGCGTCGGCTGGATGCCTCGGTGGCGGCGGCGTTTAAGGAGGCGATTACCCGCGAGATCGGTGAAGATCGCAAAGCCCTGATCGTCGACTTCAGCAAAATCGATTTTATCGACAGTAGCGGTCTGGGAACCCTGGTTTCCCTGCTGAAAATGATGAACGGTAAAGGCGATATGGTGCTCTGCGCGCTGAACCCCGGCATCCGCAACATGTTTACCCTGACCCGGATGGATCGCATTTTCCGCATCTGCCCGGACCGCGCCGCAGCGCTGGCGCAGCTGAATCAATAATATGGCCGTGGCTCACGAGATTGCGCTTCCGGCCGCGTTAAGCTCGCTCTCGTCGCTGGCGGAGTGGCTGGCGCAGCAGATGGCCTCGCTGCCCGTGGACGAAACCTGGCGCTTTGCGCTGGATCTTGCCGCCTGCGAGACGGCGACCAATATCATCCGCTATGCGCTGCACGAGGATCAACGCCAGCTTTTTAACGTGACGTTTATCGCCGCCGACGCTGGCGTGACCCTGCGCTTTACCGATGCAGGGACGCCTTTTCCCGCTGAACGCCTGGCTGCGGCGCGTGATGAGGCGTTTGATGACGACACGCTGCTCGCAGAAAGTGGCCGGGGGCTCAGACTGATCCTGCTGTCGGTAGACAGTTTTGACCTCGAACGCCGGGACGGAAAGAATATTGCGGTGCTGGAAAAAGGGTGGTGAGGGCTGAAAAGCAAAACCTCCCACCGGGCGGTGAGAGGGGCAAACTTACGCGATCGCCGGGCTGGCGATAGCGGCTTTGGCGTTTTCGTTAACTTTGTACATGTATGTGGTCGAATCCAGGGTGTTTTCAACCGACTGCGCATAAAACGGAATCGACCCCGCGGTCTGCCAGCCAAGCGAGCGGTAGAGATTGCTGGCCACGTCGCCACTGCGTGTATCCAGCACCAGCAAAACGAGTCCCTTTTCCCAGGCCAACTGTTCTGCCTGCATCATCAGCGCGCTTGCAATTCCCTGGCGACGTGCTTGAGGGTGAACCAGCAGCTTGGTAATTTCTGCCCGGTGGCGGCCATTAGGCGTGGCGCAATAGTTAACCATGACGGTACCGGCTGCCGTGCCGTTATCCAGGGCGATGAAAAGATCGCAATCGCGGCGCGCAAGGCTATCTATTTTTTCCTGCCAGAAACGATCGATGGCAGGACGGTCGGAGGGATCGATAAAACCGACACTCGCGCCATCTTTTACGCACGCCTGCAAAACATCACCTAATTCTGAGAAGCGTTGACGTGCCTCGTCAGCAGTAAGACATTTATATTCAATCATGATTTACATACCACCAGAATATAGTGGGCGCCGAGAGTTTCATGTGCCCTGAATGATGAGGTTCCCGATAAATGAAAACGTAAACTGTCACCTTTTTTCAGATGCCATGTTTCCGCGTTCATGGTAATAATCAACTCCCCTGCATGTAACCAGATATATTGCTCCAGCCCCTGAACCGGTGGCTGAAGATATTCAATATAAGCACCCGGACGTAATTTCCCGTCAATCATTTCGCAGCGGAAGGCGTTAGACGGCGGTATTAACAGGCGTCGCTCAAACCCGCTGAGCTCATCATGCCACAGGCTCTGCTCCCCGGCCCGGAACAGGTTATCGGCGACCTGCTCAACCTCGCTGATCAGCCGGGACATGGTCATGCCGTATACGCTACAGAGCTGGTTGAGCACTTCCGCGGTGGGGCTGACTTCACCCCGTTCAATGCGTGACAGTGAGGCTCTGCTTATCCCCGACGCCGCAGAGAGGTCCTCCAGCGAACGGTTATGCTGTAGGCGTAGCGCGGCCAGACGTGCCGCCAGCTTTTCTCTGTAGTCCTGATTGTTCACACTCACTTCCCGTATGTGAGACAAAATTCTCTAATGAGAGATAATACTGTACACTGAACGCGAGTCAAGCACCGCTGAAAAAATCACGCAAAAGAAAAATTCACAATTTCAAGATCAAAAAACCTATTAAATTTTTGTTAAATTTTTTATTGCGCCTGCGGGTAATTGAATTTATTACTAGTTAGCCAGCTATATTTCGTGGCCAACAGAACAATTAAAAATAACCAACAGGACAACCTATGACAACCAAACCCGCCGCTGAAATCTGCGCGGCACCGGGGCTTTTTCAGACGCTAAAAACATTTCCTGCAACCGTACACGCGCTGCTCTTTTTTACCTTCGTCATACGGTTTAGCTATTTTATGGCATGGCCCTTTATCGCCGTCATCATGACCCAGAATTACCATATGTCTCCCATCGCCATTGGCGTGGCGATGACTAGCAGCGCCCTGATCTCGGTGGTGCTCGGCATGTACGGCGGGCAGATTTCGGACCGCATGGGGCGGCGGGTGATCCTTCTGTTGGGGTGCGGGTTCTCCGCCGTGGGCTATATCACGCTGGCGCAGGCGAGCGGGATGGGGCTGTTTATCACCGGCCTGATGATCATCGGGGTCTGTTTTGCCTGGGTCGATCCCCCGGTGCGCGCGCTGATGAGCGATCTGCTGGGCGATCGCCGTCGCCGGGCGCTGGCCCTGCAAATGCGCTACTACCTGATCAACGTCGCGGCGGTGTTTGGCCCGCTGGTGGGGCTGGTCTTTGGCCTGACATCCCAGAAGGGGACATTCCTGATCACGGGCTTAACCTATCTGCCATTTTTCGTTTACGTACTGCTGTTTATCCCGGCAGGGAAGCTGGTGGGCGAGCCGCAGTCCG
>NZ_JBBCPK010000092.1:0-17524 GCF_037150775.1 Leclercia sp. M50 | reverse complement strand
GTTAACGACGACTGGCTTCCAGAATCGCCGTCAGAGAGCCTGTTACCAGCGCCTCTTTATAATGCTTACGACATACGGATACATAGCGCTCATTACCGCCAATCACCACCTGTTCGCCTTCTGCATAGGGTTTTCCTGCCTGATCAAGACGCAGCACCATACTCGCTTTACGCCCGCAGAAGCAGATGGTTTTTAATTCCACCAGCTTATCTGACCATGCCAACAAATACTGGCTGCCGACAAACAGTTCGCCGCGAAAATCCGTTCGCAGCCCATAACAAAGTACTGGAATATCCAGTTCATCAACGACTTCAGAAAGCTCATGAACCTGCTGACGCGTTAAAAACTGGCTCTCATCCACCAGCACGCAATGGACTGCCTGGTCAGCCGCCTGTGCACGAATTTCGTCCAGCAGATTAGTTTGTGGGTTAAATAACCTGGCTGGAGAAGAGAGGCCAATTCGCGAACTCACTTTTCCGGCACCAAAACGGTCATCGATTTCGGCGGTGTAAACCACCGTACGCATCCCACGCTCCTGGTAATTGTAGGAGGATTGCAGTAACGCGGTCGACTTACCTGCGTTCATTGCTGAATAGTAGAAATACAGTTGTGCCATTGGCCGTTAAACCCTAATCAATGTGTATTATTACCGATAGGCGATTGTACCATATTTTGTCGGGTCTTCCGTGCTGCAGCGCGGAAGACCCGCGTTACGAGAGATTTTATCCACCACCGGGATATAGGACACATCATGAAGGAGCATACGAAAAGAACGAAAAAACCCATGGTTTTATAAACGCTAAGTTCCGGAAAAACCTGTTATTTTAATGTCGCCACCAGGCTGAAAATGATTCAGGCGTAATTAACGGTTTCATCGGGTAACCGTGTTTTCAGTACTAATACGAAAGGTTGATATTTATCCGGAGAAACAATAATCCCTATGAAAATTGCCTGTAAAAAAAGAGTTCACCGTCAGGTTTACAACGCATCTTTTGATAACGCCGCCCCCCTTTCACCCCGCCAAATTTAAGTTCCGGTAATTAATAATAGTGCCGAATATTAGGTATTTTTGAATTCCTTACATTCTGGCCTATTGCACATATCAATTTATGCCTCTATTATTACCTCAACAAACCCCCACATTATAAGTTTGAGATTACTACAATGAGCGAAGCACTTAAAATTCTGAACAACATCCGCACTCTCCGTGCCCAGGCGAGAGAATGTACTCTGGAAACGCTTGAAGAAATGCTGGAGAAATTAGAAGTCGTTGTTAATGAGCGTCGTGAAGAAGAAAACGCCGCTGCTGCTGAAATCGAAGAACGTACACGTAAACTGCAGCAATATCGTGAAATGCTGATCGCTGATGGTATTGATCCTAACGAATTGCTGAACAGCATGGCTGCCGCTAAAACCGGTACTAAAGCTAAACGTGCTGCGCGTCCGGCTAAATATAGCTACATCGATGAGAACGGCGAATCTAAAACCTGGACTGGCCAGGGCCGTACTCCAGCTGTTATCAAAAAAGCAATGGATGAGCAAGGTAAACAACTGGACGACTTCCTGATCCAGGAATAAGTCAGTAAATATCCGAAAAATCCCGCTTAATGCGGGATTTTTTATGCCTTCATTTTATCTCGTGTGACATTCTGTTACACGTGCACATATAACGATTACATCACACTATTACCCTGCCCTACATGAGCGACACCCTAAAAAGGTTATAAAAAAACCGGCGTAGCATGGCTATCACCGGTTTTGCTTAGGGCGTTAACGCCGTATTAGTTTTTAATGTCCAGCGTCTCTTTCAGCCAGCCCTTAAATTCTTCGCCCAGGGACTGGTGACGAACACCATATTCAACGAAGGCCTGCATGTAACCGAGTTTATTACCGCAGTCATGGCTCTTACCTTTCATATGGTAAGCCTCGACGGTCTCTTTTTCGATCAGCATGTCGATGGCATCGGTCAGCTGGATCTCATCGCCGGCGCCTGGAGGCGTTTTCGCCAGCAGCGGCCAAATCTCTGCGCTCAGTACATAACGCCCTACTACAGCGAGGTTAGATGGCGCTACGTCGGCTTTTGGCTTCTCAACCACGCCAACCATTGGCACGCTGTCGCCTGGCTTCATATCGACGCCTTTGCAGTCCACAACGCCATAAGCGGTAACGTCTTCAACTGGCTCAACCATGATCTGGCTGCTGCCCGTTTCGTCGAAGCGTTTAATCATTTCAGCCAGGTTATCCTGGGAAAGATCGGATTCAAACTCGTCCAGAATAACGTCGGGTAAAATAACCGCTACCGGCTCGTTACCGACTACCGGGTGGGCACACAACACGGCGTGACCCAGACCTTTTGCCAGCCCCTGACGGACCTGCATAATAGTGACATGCGGCGGGCAAATAGACTGCACTTCCTGAAGAAGCTGACGCTTCACGCGTTTTTCCAGCATGGCTTCAAGTTCAAAACTGGTATCGAAATGGTTTTCGATAGAGTTTTTGGATGAATGTGTTACCAGCACAATTTCAGTGATGCCTGCAGCAATACATTCGTTGACCACATACTGGATTAATGGCTTATCAACGAGTGGCAGCATCTCTTTTGGAATTGCCTTCGTTGCTGGCAGCATCCTGGTTCCCAACCCGGCAACCGGGATAACGGCCTTTCTCACTTTCGAATTTACGGCAGCCATTGAAACTCTCCTGAACTGTTCATGTTTTGAACTTTAGTCTGCATTAATAACGCGTTCAGTATATCAGCCTGTGGATGGTGTCCGGGTCTGAAAAGGACGCGCTACCGCTTAATTAGGATAAATACGAATAAAAACAGGCACCGATAGTAGCATTGCCCGTAAAACGACGGTAAAGCTATCTACCGTTTAAATTCCAACTGACTATTCTGTGGACAACATTAAGCGCAACCGCCCCCCCGTCCCCCAAATTTGGCATTGCCATGAGGTACAGCGGTGGCTTATTTGATTCAGGTAAGTATTTCCTAAGGTTCCTAACGGGACGCCGTTACTGACCTGAATATGATGCTCCCCGGTATTTAGCGTGGCATTAAGTCCGGCAGAGACCAAAATCAAATTTTTCAGGCCGCTATGGTAATAACCGACCAGTAATGGGAATTGTCCTGGTAAACTGGCCTGGCGCAACAGCTGGTTGACCTGTTTCAACAGGCTGCCTAACTCAGGCAGACGCTGACCCTGATGAGAAAGTTGTTCCTGAAGCAATCCATTAAATAATGCCCGCAATAATAATGCCGCCAGCACACCATTATCGCCCGCCCGGGTAACATCCAGACAATAAAACGCCAGATCGTTTTCAGATAATGGTGCGATATCCAGCACCAGACCCGGTTGATCGGCAGCCATCAGCTGGCGGTAATTAACTTTGCACCCGGAAAATGTCTGCTGAACCGGCGGCTGAAGCTCCTGTAACAGTTTTGCCGCCGCAGAGGGGTTATTCACCAGCGCATCCCAGTCCTGAAAAAGCCGCTCTTCCTCTTCAACACGCGAATTAAACATATTGGGATAGAGTCAGGCGAGAACGGTTTCACGCAAGCGATTCAGATCTTTAACTGGCTTAAGCAATACGTCCTGGACACCCAGGCGTAACGCTTTTGCGATATCGGCCATATTTTCGGTCGCAGAGATGACCAGAATGGGGATCTGGTCGCCGGCATTACGTAAATGCTCCACCAGCTTCAGGCCATTCATCCGCGGCATGGCGATGTCGCAAATCATCAAATCGGGCTTAATGCCCACCATTTTTTCCAGGGCGTCGATCCCATCACCTGCAAGTGCAGTCGTCGCCCCCAGCGATGATAGCCATGAATCCAGTAAGGAGCGGAAAACAGGCTCGTCTTCAACTATCAGAATTTGTTTCCCGGCTAATGGCTGTGTCATGGTCTCTCCCGGCGCTGACAATAGATAAATAGTGGCATGCTATCGGCACTATCGCCTGTCAGATTTTGCTGAAGTAATCAAAAAAAGGGTGCTCAGGCTGTTGCCCGCACTAAAGGTAATAATTCGTCCATTTTCTTTTCGACTGCCTGCGCGCCTGCGGTAATGGCCGCTTCAGCACGATGGAAATCGAGCGTTGAAATTTGTGGACAAAAAGGTTGAATCAATATATCCGGCGGATCACCCGCCATTCGGTTGCGCTTCAGGCGATTTTCCAGGACCTGAATCGACGTCGTCATGATTTCCATGGCGGTTGGCGCAGCAACCAGTTTACGGGTGGTTCGCGTGAAGCGTCCTCGCAGGCGTTTATGCCATGCGAGATCGTCCAGAGCGGACTCATCCGACTGGGTGTTAACCGGCATCAGATCCTGTTGCATCAGGTGAGCATCGTGCTGGAGATCGACGGCAATTACGATATCAGCCCCCATCGCACGGGTCAGTGAAATAGGGACAGGATTAACAACGCCACCGTCAACCAGCCAGTAACCATTGTGCGGAACCGGTGCCATCAGGCCCGGCATACTGCAGGAGGCGCGGACGGCAAGATGAATATCGCCTTCGGTAAACCAGATCTCCCTGCCGGTGCTGAGGTTGGTCGCAACCGCACCGAAAGGCATCTGACAGCTGGAGAATTCGGTCAGGGGCATCACCTGGCGAAAACGGTTAAAGACGCGCTCTCCGCGTAATAACCCGCCACGTTGCCAGGAGAGATCCATCAGGCGCAGGACGTCCCAGTAGCTAAACGATCGTACCCAGGTTTCCAGCTCGGGAAGCTTGCCACACGAGTAGGCGGCCCCCACCAGTGAACCTATTGAACAGCCTGCAACAATATCAATTTCGATACCCAAACGTTGTAAGGCGTTGATCACACCAATATGCGACCAGTCCCGGGCTGCACCTGAGCCCAATGCCAGTCCAATTTTTACTTTTCTCATTAGCCCTGTTTAGCGTCCCCTGGATTCCTGCATAGCGTCATTGCAACCGCTCAGTTAACATAGTGCCACCCTGGCGTTATACGTCATTCATTTTTTAATTTCAGGAAGAGAATCGTGTCTCAACTCTGTCCCTGCGGTAGCGCTCTCGAGTATAGCCTATGTTGCCAACGATATCTTACCGGTGAGCAGGTTGCACCGGACCCGGCATCACTTATGCGCTCCCGATATGCCGCTTTTGTGACGCGGGACGCAGACTACCTGATCAAGACCTGGCATCCATCCTGCCATGCTACTGATTTTCGTCAGGAGATCGAGGCCGGATTTGCAAATACGCAGTGGCTCGGCCTCACTCAGTACGAAACGGCAGCAGGCCGGGATGAGAACGAGGGGTTCGTCAGTTTTGTTGCGCGCTTTACCGAGCAAGGAAGAGCGGGCGCGATCATCGAACGCTCGCGTTTCTTAAAGGAGGGCGGAGAGTGGTACTATATTGACGGCACGCGTCCACAGTTTGGTCGTAATGACCCCTGCCCTTGTGGTTCAGGCAAAAAATTTAAAAAGTGTTGCGGGCAATAAGGCCTGACAACACGGTTCAAGCAAACACGTAAGGATTTTCCGGCAATGCAATCAACACAACGTAAAGTGCTGCGCACCATTTGTCCCGACCAGAAAGGGTTGATCGCCCGTATCACCAATATTTGCTACAAACATGAACTGAATATCGTGCAGAACAACGAGTTTGTTGATCACCGTACCGGCCGCTTCTTTATGCGTACCGAGCTGGAAGGGATCTTCAATGACGCGACGTTGCTGGCCGATCTGGACGGCGCGCTGCCGGAAGGTTCCGTGCGTGAACTGAACCCCGCCGGTCGCCGCCGGGTGGTGATCCTGGTTACCAAAGAGGCACACTGCCTTGGCGACCTGCTGATGAAAGCCAACTATGGCGGGTTGGATGTTGAGATCGCCGCGGTCATTGGTAACCACGAGACGCTGCGTACGCTGGTTGAGCGTTTTGATATTCCGTTTGAGCTGGTCAGCCATGAAGGCCATACCCGCGAAGAGCATGACAATTTAATGGCGCAGGCCATCGAAGCGCATAACCCGGATTACGTGGTGCTGGCGAAATATATGCGCGTCCTGACGCCGTCATTCGTTGCCCGCTTCCCGAATAAAATTATCAACATTCACCACTCGTTCCTGCCGGCCTTTATCGGCGCGCGTCCTTATCACCAGGCGTACGAACGCGGCGTGAAAATCATCGGCGCAACGGCACACTACGTGAATGACAATCTGGATGAAGGTCCAATCATCATGCAGGACGTGATTCATGTCGATCACACCTACACGGCGGAAGATATGATGCGTGCCGGCCGCGACGTTGAAAAAAATGTCTTGAGCCGCGCGCTCTATCAGGTGCTGGCGCAACGCGTCTTTGTCTACGGTAACCGAACGATTATTCTTTAATCCTTTATAAAATGAATTGATTAGCTTTGCGTCTTTATGCGTAAAAATCAGGCAAACGATTCATTTATGCAAAGGAAGTCTTTACAGGGGCGCGTCATTTGATATGATGCGCCCCGCTTCCCACAAGGAAGCAGGCCAGTAAAAGCATTACCCCGTGGTGGGGTTCCCGAGCGGCCAAAGGGAGCAGACTGTAAATCTGCCGTCATCGACTTCGAAGGTTCGAATCCTTCCCCCACCACCATCACTTCTCCGAAAAAATCGATTCAAAATAAAAACACATTCTTCGGATTCCGTGCACCTTTTCCCCGGTGGCGCTGCGCTTACCGGGGCTACAAAACCGCACCATACCCGTAGGCTGGGTAAGGCGAAGCCGCCACCCGGCAAGATATCCGCACCATACCCGTAGGCCGGGTAAGGCGCAGCCGCCACCCGGCAAGATATCCGCACTACACCCGTAGGCCGGGTAAGGCGCAGCCGCCACCCGGCGAAATCCCTTACAACGGGGGCAACCGACGGGTCACCGGTGAACTCTTCACAATCGAGGTGTTGCACTGCGCATGTTCTGCCAGTCCATCCAGCAACGTATCCAGTTGTTCAATGGAGCGCACCACCAGCCGGATAACGAAACAGTCCTCGCCGGTCACTTTGTCGCTTTCAATACACTCGGGCATCTGCTGGATGTATTTATCCACTTTATGCAATAACCCCGGTAACGGTCGCACGCGCACCAGCGCCTGCAGCGTGTAACCCAGCGCGGCCAGGTTTACCCGCGCGCCATACCCCTGAATGATGCCCCGCTCTTCCAGCCTTTTTAAACGCTCTGCCGTACTGGGTGATGTGAGCCCAACCCGGGCGCTTAACACCTTCAGCGACATACGTGCATCCTCTACCAGACAACGCAGAATATGGCGGTCGATCTCATCGATAAGGTAATCCATAACATTCACCTAATTTATAAAAGCAAACCTCTCCTTTTACCTTAATTCAGCGCTGTTAAATTGGACACATTTTTTTAACAATAGAGGCAATAATCAGGAGGTGTACGATGCGCGACATTCAACAAGGCGTCTGGCAGATGAGCCTGGCGATGCTGATATCCGGCTCTATCGGGGCTTTTGTGTTGCTTTCCGGCTTGCCGGTCACTGACGTAGTGTTCTGGCGCTGCCTGATCGGCGCTATTGCGCTGTTTCTTTTTATTCGTTTCAGTAAACGCCCTTTTAGCCCGTTAACCAAAGTAACCCTGGGTCTGGCCATTCTTGGCGGCATTGCGCTGGTCATTAACTGGCTGCTGCTCTTTGCCGCGTTCGAACGTATCTCCATCGGACTGTCGACGGTGGTCTATAACACCCAGCCCTTTATGCTGGTGTTAATGGGTATGCTGATGGGCGAGCGGGTGAGTCTGGTGAAATGGGGCTGGCTGTTCCTCGCCTTTGGCGGGGTGGTGATTTTGCTCTCCAGCGAGCTGACCGGCGGACACAGCGCACAATGGCTTTCGGGGATCGGCCTCGCGCTGGGTGCCGCTTTCTTTTACGCCCTCACTGCCATTATCACGCGCAAATTACAGACCATTGCACCGCAGCACATCGCCTTTATCCAGGTGTTAACCGGTGTGGTGATGCTGCTGCCGCTGGCGCATATGCCGACCTTCTCCAGCGATTTCCCGTGGGCGATTCTGCTGACGCTGGGCATCGTGCACACGGGGGCGATGTATCAACTGTTATACAGCGCTATTCAGAAGCTCCCTACTCCCATCATCGGCTCGCTGTCGTTTATCTATCCGGTCGTCGCGCTCGTTGTCGATAACCTGCTGTTTGGGCATGCGCTCAGCCTCACCCAACTGGCTGGCGGAGCGCTGATCCTGTTTGCCGCTGCGGGTAACAACCTCGGCTGGGGCGAAAAAAAACCCCGCCAGAGCGGGGTTGAGATGAAAACGGCGGATTAGCGACGGGCGCGCACAATCTGGTATTTGCGCGTCATGTACTCCACCGGCGCGCTCCAGATATGCACCAGACGGGAGAACGGGAACAGCAGGAACAGCGTCATGCCCAGCACCAGGTGCACGCGGAAGATAAACGCCACGCCGTCCAGATGCTCAGACGCACCGCCATGGAAGGTCACCACCGACTGTGCCCAACCCACCAGCTTCAGCATTTCGCTGCCGTCCATGTGCTGAGCCGAGAACGGAATGGTCAGCAGACCCAGCGCGCACTGCACCATCAGCAGGGTGAGGATCAGGATATCTGCCCCGGTGGTGGTGGCGCGAACGCGCGGGCTGAACAGACGACGCTTCAGCAGCATCAGGCCGCCCACCAGGGTCATCAGGCCGCAGGCACCGCCGGCAATCATCGCCATCTTCTGCTTCACGTCCATCGGCAGGAAGGATTCATACATCCAGTGCGGGGTGAGCATTCCGAGGAAGTGACCGGCAAAAATCCCCAGGATCCCGAAGTGGAACAGGTTGGATGCCATGTTCATCCCTTTGCGATCCAGCATCTGGCTGGAGGCGGCGCGCCAGGTGTACTGGCCGTAGTCGTAACGCAGCCAGCTACCAATCAGAAATACCGAACCCGCAATGTACGGATAGATATCGAAGAAGAACATATTCAGGAAGTGCATTATTGCTGTCCTCCGTTAGAGATATTCAAATATTGCGGGGCAACGGCACCGGCAAAACGACGCTGGTGAGCAGAGATTTCCGATTCACCGCAGCTCTGGTCAGCAAAGAACTTCACCTGCTCCTCTTCCCAGACCGCATCCAGCGCCTGTGGGGTGTCGTCGCGCGCTTCATCGGCGATTTTCTCCGCCACTTTTTCACTGTCGACCGAGGCGTTAGCCAGCTTCACCAGCAGTTCGAACAGCACCGCATAGCGGCTTTCACGCTGTTGCAGACGCGCGCTCAGTAACGCCAGGATCGGGGCGATATCCTGCAGGCCGCCCAGCGCCTCTTCTTTTGGCAGCTGTGCCAGATACTCCAGGTAGAGCGGCAGATGATCCGGCAGCTCGCGGCTGTCGAGATGCAGGCCGTGCTGCTCATACTGGGCCATTAAATCCACCATCGCCTGACCGCGATCGCGGGACTCGCCGTGAACATGTTCAAACAGGAGCAGCGAGGTGGCGCGGCCCCGGTCGAACAGCTGGCTGTAGTCAGACTGCGCATCCAGCAGATCGCGCGCTAACAGATCGCGGAGGAAAACGCCCAGTTTCTGGGCATCCTCTTTATCCAGGTTTTCCGATGACGCGAGTGCATCGAAGAGTTCCTGTTGATGCTGCGCCAGCGCAGCATCCGGGTACTCGAGCAGACGCGAAACAATGACGAGTTCAATCATTGGTGCGGCTCCGTTTTGCTGGTCACATCCATCGCGTCGATGCGGCGGCTGTTGAACAGGTTGAATTTGTTGTCTGAACCGTGGCAACCGTCGCCGAAGGTAAAGCCACACCCGCTTTTCTCCGGGAAGGCTTCACGGGCCAGCTCACGGTGGCTGCTCGGCACCACGAAACGGTCTTCGTAGTTGGCAATCGCCAGGTAGCGGTACATCTCCTGGGCCTGGGCTTCGCTTAAGCCCACCTCTTCCAGGGCGCGGGTATCGATGACGCCGTCAACGGTTTCCGCGCGTTTGAAGTGGCGCATCGCCAGCATACGTTTCAGGGCCAGCAGCACCGGCTGGGTATCCCCTGCGGTGAGCAGGTTCGCCAGGTACTGAACCGGGATACGCAGGCTTTCGACGTCCGGCAGGATTCCGTTGCTGCCGAGCTCACCGGCATCCGCCGCAGACTGGATTGGCGACAGAGGCGGCACGTACCAGACCATCGGCAATGTGCGGTATTCCGGATGCAGCGGCAGAGCCAGCTTCCAGTCCATCGCCATTTTGTAGACCGGCGACTGCTGCGCCGCGTCGATTACGCTCTGCGGAATGCCGTCTTTCAGCGCCTGGGCGATCACCTTCGGATCGTTCGGATCGAGGAACACATCCAGCTGACGCTGATAGAGATCTTTCTCGTTCTCGGTGCTCGCCGCGTTCTCAATCGCGTCAGCGTCATAGAGCAGTACGCCGAGGTAGCGAATACGGCCTACACAGCTCTCGGAGCAGACGGTTGGCATCCCGGCTTCGATACGCGGGTAGCAGAAGATGCACTTCTCAGACTTACCGCTCTTCCAGTTAAAGTAGATCTTTTTGTACGGGCAGCCGGTGATGCACATACGCCAGCCGCGGCACTTGTCCTGGTCGATCAGCACGATGCCATCTTCTTCACGCTTGTAGATGGCGCCGCTCGGACAGGTGGCGACACACGCCGGGTTGAGGCAGTGTTCGCACAGGCGCGGCAGGTACATCATGAAGGTGTTTTCGAACTGGCCGTACATCGCCTTCTGCATGTTCTCGAAGTTCTGGTCTTTGGCGCGTTTTTCGAACTCGCCGCCCAGAATCTCTTCCCAGTTTGGCCCGCTGGTGATCTTGTCCATGCGCTGACCGGTGATCAGCGAGCGTGGACGGGCGATCGGCTGGTGTTTGCTCTCCGGCGCGTTGTGCAGGTTCTGGTAGTCAAAATCAAACGGCTCGTAGTAATCATCGATGCCCGGCAGATGCGGGTTAGCAAAGATTTTACCCAGCAGCAGCGCGCGGTTACCCATGCGCGGCTGCAGCTTGCCGTTGATTTTACGGATCCAGCCGCCCTTCCACTTCTCCTGGTTTTCCCAGTCGGTCGGGAAGCCGGTGCCCGGCTTGCTTTCCACGTTGTTGAACCAGGCGTACTCCATCCCTTCCCGGCTGGTCCAGACATTTTTACAGGTGACTGAGCAGGTGTGACAGCCGATGCATTTATCCAGATTCAGCACCATGCCGACTTGTGAACGAATTTTCATTTTACGCTCTCCTGTACCTGGTCATTACCTTCGCCGTCTAACCAGTTAATGTTCTTCATCTTACGTACCACCACGAACTCATCGCGGTTCGATCCTACGGTGCCGTAGTAGTTAAAGCCGTAGGCCAGCTGGGCATAACCGCCGATCATATGGGTTGGTTTCGGCGTAATACGGGTCACAGAGTTGTGGATCCCGCCGCGCTGCTCGGTGATCTCAGACCCCGGCAGGTTCACGATGCGTTCCTGCGCGTGGTACATCATGGTCATCCCGGCCGGTACGCGCTGGCTTACCACCGCACGCGCCGTCAGGGCGCCGTTACTGTTGAAGACTTCGATCCAGTCGTTATCTTCGATCCCCAGATCTTTGGCGTCCGCTTCACTCATCCAGACAATCGGACCACCACGGGACAGGGTCAGCATCAGCAGGTTGTCGCTGTAGGTGGAGTGGATACCCCACTTCTGGTGCGGCGTCAGGAAGTTCAGCGCCTTCTCCGGGTTGCCGTTCGATTTCGCGCCCATCACCGCTTTCACCGAGCGGGTGTCGATTGGCGGACGGTACACCAGCAGGCTTTCACCGAAGTCACGCATCCACTGGTGATCCTGATACAGGGACTGACGCCCGGAGAGGGTACGCCATGGGATCAGCTCGTGAACGTTGGTGTAACCCGCGTTGTAAGAGACATGTTCATCTTCCAGGCCAGACCAGGTCGGGCTGGAGATAATTTTGCGCGGCTGGGCCTGAATATCACGGAAGCGGATCTTCTCGTCTTCTTTGTTCAGCGCCAGATGGGTATGGTCGCGACCGGTAAACTCGCTCAGCGCCGCCCAGGCTTTCACCGACACCTGACCGTTGGTTTCCGGTGCCAGGGTGAGGATCATCTCTGCCGCATCAATCGCCGTGTTCAGCATCGGCTGGCCTTTCGCCGGGCCGTCTGCCTTGGTGTAATTGAGCTTACGCAGCAGATCCATCTCGCTCTGGGTATTCCAGGCGATCCCTTTCCCGCCGTTACCGATTTTCTCCATCAGCGGGCCGATAGAGGTAAAGCGCTCATAGGTCGCCGGGTAGTCACGTTCAACCGGAATAATGTGCGGTGCAGTTACGCCTGGGATCAGGTCGCATTCGCCTTTTTTCCAGTCCTTCACGTCCAGCGGCTGCGCCAGTTCGGCGGCGGAGTCGTGCTGGATGGGCAGCGTCACCACGTCGGTCTCTTTGCCCAGGTGCCCTACGCAGACTTCAGAGAATTTCTTCGCGATCTCTTTGTAGATATCCCAGTCGCTTTTCGATTCCCACGCCGGGTCAACGGCCGCAGAGAGCGGATGAATAAACGGATGCATATCCGAGGTATTCATGTCGTCTTTTTCGTACCAGGTAGCGGTTGGCAGCACGATATCGGAGTAGAGACAGGTGCTGGAGAGACGGAAGTCGAGGGTCACCACCAGATCCAGCTTGCCGTCGAGACCGTTGTCTTTCCACTCCACCTCTTCCGGCTTCACGCCGCCCTGCTTGCCGAGATCTTTGCCCTGGATGCCGTTTTCGGTACCGAGCAGGTATTTCAGCATGTACTCGTGCCCTTTACCGGACGAGCCCAACAGGTTGGAGCGCCAGATGAACAGGTTACGCGGATGGTTTTTACCGTTTTCCGGCTGTTCTGCCGCGAAACGGATGGAACCCTCTTTCAGGGATTTGACGGTGTAATCTACCGGGGTCATGCCCGCTTTCTTCGCCGCTTCCGCAATGCGCAGCGGGTTAGTACCCAACTGAGGCGCGGAGGGCAGCCAGCCCATGCGTTCAGCGCGGACGTTGAAGTCGATCAGGTGACCGCTGTAGCGGGATTTATCCGCCATCGGCGACAGCAGCTCCTGCGCGGTAACCGTCTCGTAGCGCCACTGGCTGGAGTGGTTATAGAAATAAGAGGTGCTGTTCATGTGACGCGCCGGACGCTGCCAGTCAAGGGCAAACGCCAGCGGCTGCCAGCCGGTCTGCGGACGCAGTTTTTCCTGGCCCACGTAGTGTGCCCAGCCGCCGCCGCTCTGACCCACGCAGCCGCAGAAGATCAGCATGTTGATCAAACCGCGATAGTTCATATCGAGGTGATACCAGTGGTTCAGACCGGCACCGACGATAATCATTGAACGACCGTGGGTCTTATCGGCGTTATCGGCAAACTCACGTGCGGTACGGATAATCTGCGCCCGTGGAACGCCGGTGATCTGCTCCGCCCAGGCCGGGGTGTAGGCTTTTACGTCGTCATAGCTGGTCGCGCAGTTTTCATCACCGAGACCGCGCTCCAGACCGTAGTTGGCCAGAGTCAGGTCGTAAACGGTGGTGACCAGTGCGGTTGAGCCGTCGGCGAGCTGCAGGCGTTTCACCGGCAGTTTGTGCATCAGGACGTTCTGCAGCTCCACCTTGTTGAAGTGCTCGGATCCTTCGCCGCCGAAGTACGGGAAGCCAACATCGGCGATCTCGTCCTGGCTGCCCAGCATGCTGAGGCGCAGTTCGGTCTCTTCACCCGTCGTGCCGTTACGCTGCTCAAGGTTCCATTTACCCTTCTCGCCCCAGCGGAAACCGATAGAGCCGTTCGGTGCAACCAGCTCGCCATTGCTGTTACAGGCAACGGTTTTCCACTCCGGATTGTTTTCCTGGCCCAGCGCATCCACCAGATCGGCGGCACGCAGCATGCGGCCTGCGGCATAGTAGCCGTCACGCTCCTCGAGCATGACCAGCATTGGCATGTCGGTGTAACGACGCACGTAGTCGGTAAAGTACTGGCTTGGCTTGTCGACGTGGAACTCACGCAGCATGACGTGGCCCATCGCCAGCGCCATGGCCGCATCGGTACCCTGCTTCGGTGCCAGCCACAGGTCGCACAGCTTGGCGATTTCGGCGTAGTCCGGGGTCACGGCTACGGTTTTGGTGCCTTTGTAACGCACTTCGGTAAAGAAGTGGGCATCCGGGGTACGGGTCTGCGGAACGTTAGAGCCCCAGGCGATGATGTAGCTGGAGTTGTACCAGTCGGCGGATTCCGGAACGTCGGTCTGCTCACCCCAGGTCTGCGGAGAGGCAGGCGGCAGGTCGCAGTACCAGTCGTAGAAGCTCAGGCAGGTGCCGCCGATCAGCGACAGATAACGCGCGCCAGAGGCGTAGGAGACCATCGACATCGCCGGGATTGGCGAGAAGCCTGCCACGCGGTCCGGGCCGTAGGTTTTCACGGTATAGACGTTGGAAGCGGCAATCAGCTCATTCACTTCCTGCCAGGAGGAGCGTACAAAGCCGCCGCGACCGCGAGCCTGTTTGAAGCTCTTCGCTTTGTCGGCATCTTCGATAATAGAGGCCCAGGCCAGAACCGGATCGCTGTGCTGCGCTTTCGCTTCACGCCACATTTTCATCAGGCGTTTACGCATCAGCGGGTATTTCAGGCGGTTAGCGCTGTAGAGATACCAGGAGTAGCTGGCACCACGCGGACAGCCGCGCGGTTCGTGGTTTGGCATATCCGGGCGGGTGCGCGGGTAGTCGGTCTGCTGCATTTCCCAGGTCACCAGACCATTTTTGACGAAAATCTTCCAGCTACAGGAGCCGGTGCAGTTTACGCCGTGGGTCGAACGTACGACTTTGTCATGTTGCCAGCGCTGACGGTAACCGTCTTCCCAGTCCCGGTTAGTCTCCAGAACCTGGCCGTGCCCATCGGCAAATGTTTCGCCCTTCTGTTTGAAGTAGCGAAACCGGTCCAAAAATTTGCTCATCGGGTATCTCCTGTATGGAGCCTGTGGCTCTCTAAATCGACATTGCTGATTTGCAGCGAAGGTAACGCTCTGAAAGAGGAGGAGAATTGATAACGATCAAGGGGAGCTGGGGATGTTCAGAAGGGTAAATTTTCGACTACCACCAAAGCGGTACAGAATACAATAATGTAACTTACTGTTTTATATGTTCATTATTTATTTATCCTACAAAAGCGCGCGTAACATTTAACCCCAGCGGTATTAAGGGGTAGGTAAGCCTGTTTAGCGATGGCGATCACATTGGCCGCATGCTAACGGCGGCTCACCCCTCAAGTATGTTGTAACTAATTGCAGGCTAAAAAAAGCGCGGCACCAGGCCGCGCAAACGGATAATCAAACTTACTTTTTATTAGAATTCCGTCCGTATACCAGCCAGGTGACAAACACGCAGACGATATAGAAAATCAGGAACACCTTCATCGCACCCGCCGGCGAGCCGGTCAGATCCAGCGAGATACCAAAAGCTTTCGGAATAAAGAACCCGCCAATCGCGCCGATCGCTGAGATAAAGCCCAGTGCGGCTGCGGTGTCAGTAGCCGCCTCACGCATCGCCTGCTGCTCAGTGCCGCCCTGCGCTTTAACGCGATCCATCGTCAGTTTACGGAAGATCACCGAAATCATCTGGAAGGTGGAAGCACTCCCCAGCCCGGCGGTCAGGAACAGCACCATAAAGACCGCGAAGAAGGCGCCGAAGTTGCCGCCCACGCCGTTTACCGGCAGGGTCATAAACAGCAGGGCACAGAAGAGAGCCATCACCACAAAGTTCACCAGCGTGACGCGGGTGCCGCCCAGACGGTCGGAGATCATCCCGCCGGTAGAGCGTGCCAGGGCACCAATAAACGGCCCGAAGAAGGCGTAGTGCAGGATCTGCACATCCGGGAACTGGGTTTTTGACAGCATCGCAAACCCGGCAGAGAAGCCGATAAACGAGCCGAACGTTGCCAGATAGAGCAGCGCCATGATCCACAGGTGGGCGCGCTTCAGCACCGGCAGCTGTTCGCTGAGCGACGCTTTCGATGCCGCCAGGTCGTTCATGCCAAACCATGCGGCCAGGGTAAAGACCACCAGGAATGGTACCCAGATCCACGCCGCATTCTGCAGGAACAGGTACGAGCCATCAGCCTGCTCCACGCCTGCGCCACCAAAGGCCGCAAAGATAGAGACCGAGATCGCCAGCGGCGCAATCAGCTGCATTACGCTGACACCCATGTTGCCCAGGCCGCCGTTGATCCCCAAGGCCCCGCCCTGCTTCTGTTTCGGGAAGAAGAAGCTGATGTTCGCCATGCTGGAGGCAAAGTTTGCCCCTGCAAAGCCGCACAGCAGAGAGATGATCACGAAGGTGCTAAACGGTGTAGAGGTATCCTGTACCGCAAAGCCGAGCCAGACGCACGGAATGATCATGATGCCGGTACTGAACGCGGTCCAGCGGCGTCCGCCGAACACCGGGACCATAAAGGCATAAGGGACACGCAGCAGTGCGCCGGAGAGCGCGGGCAGCGCGGTTAACATAAACAGCTGGTCGGTGGTAAACGTGAAGCCCACTTTCGGCAGGTTAACGGCGACGGCGCTGAACAGCATCCAGACGCAGAACGCCAGCAGCAGACAAGGAACGGAAATCCACAGATTACGACTTGCTACACGTTTGCCGCGCTGTTGCCAGAACGCCGGATCTTCCGGACGCCACTCGGTAATGACTGCGCCAGAATCCCTTTCGGGGGTAGTAGAGTGACTCATAGACACCTCTGATTCTTGAAAGTTGCCACAAAGATCAGGGTTTTAAGCCGACAGGAAGTTGATATAAATCAATGGGAAGGTGGGCAATTTTATGGCCTGAAAATCGCTATCCTCCAAAGTGAGTAGCGCTTTTCAGTGAAAAAGGTGTGGTTTTTCACGGTACTGCTCCCCCCGCTTACCCCTCTCCTCCCATTCACCCCTCCAATGGCAATTAGTAGGTAATCCTTTTGGGGTATGGGTATACTCCAGGGGTTGCCTGAGAATAGAGTCCTTGCCGAGTCCAGGCATTGTCAGGAGCCAGACTGCCCTATGTTTAAACGCTGTTTTTCCCCCCTCACGCTGGTTAACCAACTGGTGCTGATTGTCATGCTGTCTACCGGGATCGGGGTGACAGGGATGGCGATCTCCGGCTGGCTGGTTCAGGGCGTTCAGGGCAGCGCGCACGCCATCAATAAGGCCGGTTCACTGCGTATGCAGAGTTATCGCCTGCTGGCGGCCATCCCACTGGAAGCCAAAGACCAGGCGTTACTCGACGAAATGGAAGCAACGGCGTTCAGCCCCGAACTGGAAATCGCCGCCCGCCGCGATCGTCAGCAGGCGCAGTTGAAGGCCCTGCAGACTTACTGGCATACCCAGTTAATGCCCGGGCTGCGACAGGCGCGTAATCCGGATGCGGTAGCCCAGGATGTCTCCGGCTTTGTCAGCCGTCTGGATACTCTGGTTTCGGCGTTCGATCACAGCACCGAGCTGCGTATCGGCGCGGGCCATCGCCAGCAGTTGGCGCCAGGGGTGCAA
>NZ_JBBCPK010000091.1:0-17651 GCF_037150775.1 Leclercia sp. M50 | reverse complement strand
AACCCGCCTTTTGGGCGGGTTCTTTAAATAGTGGTGCCCGGACTCGGAATCGAACCAAGGACACGGGGATTTTCAATCCCCTGCTCTACCGACTGAGCTATCCGGGCAACGAGGCGCATTAAACCGTAATCACATACAATCGTCAACCTTATTTCGGGAATTGCTGTTCAACTGCTTAAGTTTGCGGCAATCTGTCGGTTTGCGCGTCGATTTTGCACAAATCTTCCAGACAGAAAAACTATCTCAGGCAATGCTGACAGCGAAAAAGGGGGCGCGACGGTGAAAGACTGGCTTGAGCTGCGACAGCATGCGGATACGGGAATAGAAACGATCAAAGCGCACTTTGAAGGGCATGCCTTTGATCCTCACTGGCACGACAGCTATCTGGTTGGTATCACCCTCAGCGGTACCCAGCAGTTCCATTGCCGTCGTGAACGTCATCGTAGCCATCCGGGTGATGCGTTTCTGCTTGAGCCGGGTGAGATCCACGACGGTGATGCCCCTGTTGCGGGGGGCTTCACCTATCTGACGTTCTATCTCGATGAGCGCTGGTTGACCCAGACCCTGCATGGCCTGTATGACTCGACACCCGGAAGCTATTCGCTGCATTTCACGCAGACCCTGACCCGCGAGCCGCAACTGGTCTACGCCATTGGCGACACCTTTGCGACGCTGCACACTGACGAGATGAAGATCGTCCAGCAAAGCACGATGGATAATCTGCTCTCTCAACTGACCTCCCATTGCCACTGGCGCAGAAAATTGCCCTCACAGTTGCAGAGTGCGGCGGTGGCGCACCGGGCGCGGGACTATCTCTATGCCCACCTGGGCGATAATATTGGCCTCTCCGATCTGGCACGGGAGACCGGCACCGATCGCTTCACACTCACCCGTTGCTTTAAGCGCGAGTTTCACCTGGCACCCCATGCCTGGCTGATTCAGCTGCGGCTGGCGAAAGCGCGGCAGTTTCTGGCGCGTGGGGATCAGCCCGTCGATGTAGCGGCAGCGCTGGGGTTTGCCGATCAAAGCCATTTAGGGCGCTGGTTCCAGCGCGCCTATCGCATTACGCCTGCCCACTACCGTAGGTTGTGCACAAACCTTCCAGACGTTTCCAGAAAATAACGGCAATGTCAGGGCTCTTATAAAAAGGAGCCACCTGTGAATATGTTGCCGTTTCTGTTGTTTGCTTTTGTCGCCTCGATAACCCCAGGCCCCACCAATATCCTTATTCTGACCAACAGTCAGCACTACGGCGTGAAGGCGACCCTGCCTGCGCTGGTGAGCGCCTGCGCGGCAGCGAGCACCATTGTGCTGATTTCGGGGGCCGGAGCGGGCGAGATACTGAGGCAGTATCCACTGGTGCGCCAGGTGATGAGCTGGGCCGGGGTGTTGTGGTTAAGCTGGATGAGCGGGCAGCTTTTTTGCGCGCCTGCGGCAAATTTATCCGGGCATAATTATACCCGCTTCACCGCGCGTGCCGCGGCGCTATTGCAGGTGATCAATCCCAAAACCTGGATGATGGCGCTGGCGGTAGTCAGCCTGTTTGCGCCGGCGGGAGAGGGGACATTACGGGAGATCGCGCTGATGGCGCTCTGCTTTTTACTGATTTCGGTGGCCTGCCTGCTGTGCTGGGCATGGCTGGGGCAGGCGGTAAACAGGCTGTTTCGCACCCCTGCCGCCATGGTGCGTTTTCAGCGCCTGATGGCGCTCTGTCTCTTCATTTCCGCCTGGGCGGGGATGCTGGCTTAGGTCAGCGCCCCACCTTTGCGACATTGCGCGAAGTGCAGGATATCTTCCGCCAGCCGCTGGGCAGTATCGACATCGGCCTGGCTTCGATTTACCAGCATCCGGCTAAGACAGCCTTCGATGATCAGATCCATCTGCTTCGCCACCATCGCCGGGTCGTCCACTTCAAGGGTGGTCAGCAGTTCATGCGTAAAGTCATGAGAGGCGCGTTTTTGCTGATCGGCCAACTGATGAATCGGGTGGCCGGGATCCGGGTAAAAGGTGCAGGCGGCAATAAACAGACAGCCCGGATAGCGGTGATTACGCACGCATTCGGTGAGCGCGGAATAGCGCGCCAGGAGCTTTTGCTCCGCCGAGAGCTCCGTGTTAATCATCAGTTGCCTGCGCCAGGTATCCACCTGCTGGCTAAGGTAGCGCAGGGCATCGTACAGCAGCGCTTCTTTATCGGGCCAGAAACGACGTAGTTCATCCAGAGGATAATTGACACGTTCAGCAACCATCTCTAGCGAGGTGCTGGCTATCCCTTGTATTTCAAGCAACTGTAGGGTTGCGCCCAGAACATCTTCACGTTGCACGGTTTATTCCTCCGTCTACTTTCGTACTTTCCCGCTTAAAGTGTCGTTTACGGTTGGCGATTGCGCAAATGCGCACTGAACGCGGCGGCATTCATAAAGCCCGTTACCCGTTGAGCAGGCTGCTCTTCACCCTGAGCGTTGAAAAACAGGATGGTGGGCAGACCGAGCACGTTGAGCGCCTTCAGCAGGGCCTTGTCCTCTGGACCGTTCGCCGTGACGTTGGCCTGCAAAAGGACGGTATCGTTCAGGGCGTTTTGCACCTGCGGGTCGCTGAAGGTGTATTTTTCAAACTCCTTGCAGGCGACGCACCAGTCGGCGTAGAGGTCGAGCATCACCGGCTTACCTTGCGCCTGAGCCAGCGCGCGATGTAAGTCATCGACGTTCTTAACCGGCATAAAATTCAGGTGGGCCTGGCTTTGCGCGGCCGGTGCGCCAAATGCCCAGTCCTGTAGCGGACGCACGCTGACCAGCGCGGCGGCAAGCAGCAGGATTTGCACAATGCGGACCCAGGGCTTGCGGGCACTGAGGCTGCTGATAAAGGCCCAGCTAAAGAAGGCCACGCCCAGCATCGCCCACAGACGCAGGCCCCAGACATCACCGATCACGCGCTCGAGCAGGAAGACCGGCAGGGCCAGGATGACAAAGCCAAACGCGGTTTTGACCGTCTCCATCCACGGGCCACTTTTCGGCAGCAGACGGTTACCGAATACCGTCACCAGAATCAGCGGCAGACCCATTCCCAGGGCGTAGAGATAGAGCGTGCCGCCGCCGAGCCACATATTGCCGCTCTGGGCGATGTAGAGCAGGATCGCGCTGAGTGGCGCCGTGGTGCAGGGCGAGCAGATCAGCCCGGCGATGGCGCCCATGGCAAACACGCCCCCCACGGAGCCGCCCTGCTGACGGTTGCTCATCAGCGTTAAGCGGGTTTGCAGGGAGGAAGGCAACTGCAGGCTGAAGAGACCAAACATTGAAAGCGCCAGAAGGATAAAGACGATCGACAGTCCGATCAGCACCCATGGATGCTGGAGCGCCGCCTGAAACTGGAGCCCGGCCGCCGCGACCACCAGACCGAGGGCGGTATAGGTGAGCGCCATCCCCTGCACGTAGATAAACGCCAGCAACAGCGCGCGGGTGGTAGAGAGGCGCTGCTTACCGCCGAGCACGATGCCGGAGATGAGCGGGTACATGGGCAGCACGCAGGGCGTGAAGGCGATGCCAATGCCGATCAGCAAGGCCCAGAAGGCGGAGAAGGGCAGTTCACTGCCGCTATTGTGTGGGGCCGTTTTCCCCTTCTCAGGAGAGACGGGAGCGGATACAGCAGCCGCTTTGACTTCGCTCAGCGGCACCACTTTCGTCTCTGGTGGATAGCATAGCCCGGCGTCGGCACAGCCCTGATAAGTGACCGTCAGGGTGGCGCCTTTGGCGGCCTGATCCACCGTTACGGGAACTGACAGCTGGCCCCGGTAGATTTCGCTTTTGCCGTAGAATTCGTCTTCGTGGGCGACGCCAGCAGGCAACTGGAGTTTGCCGACCTGCGCCTGAGCGGGGGTGATGCTGATCTGCTTGCGATAGAGGTAATAGCCCTCCTTCACATTCCAGTTGAGAGTCAGTTCGTGCTGGTTTTGCTGAAAATCGAAGACGAAAGCCCGATCGGCAGGGGTGAAGTTCGAGCGGCCGGGTGCATCAAACAACCCGGCAAAGACTGATGTGCTGCACAGCAGCAGGATTAGCGTAAGGAAGCGTTGAGCCATGAGAGATAGTCGTTATCGCCGTGAAGCACTGGCAGCACCAGCAGCTCCGGAGTCTGGTAAGGGTGATGCGATTTGAGGCAGTCGAGGAGCGCTTGCTGTTTCGCCACGCTCGATTTGAGCAGCATCTGGACTTCATACTCCTGTTCCAGTTTGCCTTCCCAGTAGTAAAGGGAGGTGGCGCCGGGGAGGATGGTCACACAGGCGGCGAGCTTTTCTGCCAGGACTTTGGCCGCCAGATCCTGAGCGGTCGCTTCATCGGGGGCGGTACAGAGTACAACAACAGTGTCAGGCGTGTTCACAGGTCGACCTCGTTATCGCAAAAAAATCACTATACCACGACGGGACGCTGCTCATTAATGAATCGGGCCGCTAAGCGGCCCGACTTTAACTCTTTTTACAACCAAAAAGGATTTACAGCACAATCCCGCCGATGATGAAGCCGAGGATCACGCACAGGGTAATGGCGATCACGCCCGGGATCAGGAAGGCGTGGTTAAAGACATATTTACCGATGCGGGTTGAGCCGGTGTCATCCATCTCGACGGCTGCCAGCAGCGTCGGGTAGGTAGGCAGCACAAACAGCGCGGAGACGGCAGCAAAAGAGGCAATGGCGGTGAGCGGTGAAACGCCCAGCATCAGCGCCGCAGGCATCAGCGCCTTGGTAGTGGCCGCCTGAGAGTAGAGCAGGGTCGCGGCAAAGAAGAGCACCACCGCCAGCAACCACGGATAGTTATGCAGCAGGTCGCCCGCCACGGTCTGGATGTCGGTGATGTGCGCTTTCACGAAGGTATCGCCCAGCCAGGCCACGCCCAGTACACACACGCAGGCGCTCATACCGGATTTGAAGGTGCTGGCGTTGAGCACTTCGCTGGTGTCGATTTTACAGGTGATACTAATGAGCGTGGCGATGGTCAGCATGAACACCACGATCGCTTCGTTACGCGGCAGGACCGGGTTCTTGATCAACCCAACGGTATCGCTGATGGCGGTGGCGTAGAACATCACCGCGACAATGCCGATCAGGAACAGCAGCACGGAGCGTTTCGCGTGTGGCTTCAGGATAAACGCCTGGCTGCCGCGCAGCTTCACTTCGCCTTTTGCCAGACGCTCCTGATAGACCGGGTCGTCTTTCAGCTCGGCGCCGAGGAAGTTACAGAACACCGCGGTGATCATCACAGCAATCAGGGTCACCGGAATACAGATCGCCAGCAGCGTCAGGTAGCTCACGCCCAGCGGCTCAAGGATACCGGCAAAGAACACCACTGCCGCCGAAATGGGCGAGGCGGTGATGGCAATCTGCGAGGCGACAACGGCAATAGAGAGCGGACGGGAGGGACGGATGCCCTGCTCTTTTGCCACTTCGGTTATCACCGGCAGGGTGGAGAATGCGGTATGGCCAGTACCGGCCAGAATGGTCATAAACCAGGTGACCAGCGGAGCAAGGAAGGTAATGTATTTTGGATGACGGCGCAGCATACGCTCCGCCAGGCTCACCAGGTAGTCCATACCGCCTGCAACCTGCATGGCTGCGATAGCGGCGATAACGGCCATGATGATTTCAATTACATCAAACGGAATAGCGCCGGGTTTAATCTGGAGAAAGAGAGTGAGGACAAGTACGCCGAGACCACCGGCGAAACCGATGCCGATCCCCCCGAGTCTTGCGCCTAAGTATATCGCCAACAGGACGATGACGAGTTCTGCTCCGAACATAAGTGCCTACCTTGCTCATTAACAAGTTGATATTAAATTGTTGTGTTTTGGTAACGCCTAAAAACAAAAAAGGCACGTCATCTGACGTGCCTTCATGAAGTTTAACCTGAACTGTTATTGTTCACTTTCATCCGTATATCTTTTTGCTTTATAGGCCGGGTGCATTAAGTTTTGCGCCGAGAAGATATCATCCAGCTCGGCTTCTGTCAGCAAGCCACGTTCAAGTACGACCTCTCGCACGCTCTTACCGGTTTCTGCACAGATCTTACCGACGATGTCGCCGTTGTGGTGACCGATGAACGGGTTGAGGTAAGTGACGATACCGATGGAGTTATAGACGTAGCTTTCACATACCGCTTTGTTGGCGGTGATGCCGTTGATGCATTTTTCCAGCAGGTTGTAGCAGGCGTTGGTCAGGATATGAATGGATTCAAACATCGCCTGGCCAATCACCGGTTCCATAACGTTCAGCTGCAGCTGACCCGCCTCGGAAGCCATGGTAACGGTAATGTCGTTGCCGATGACCTTGAAGCAGACCTGGTTAACCACCTCTGGCACTACCGGATTCACTTTGGCTGGCATGATGGAGGAGCCCGCCTGCAGTTCCGGCAGGTTGATTTCATTCAGACCGGCACGTGGCCCGGAAGAGAGCAGGCGCAGGTCGTTACAGATCTTGGAGAGTTTCACCGCCAGGCGTTTCAGCGCACTGTGCACCATCACGTAGGCGCCGCAGTCTGATGTGGCTTCAATCAGGTCTTCTGCTGGCACCACCGCCAGGTTAGAGACTTCGGCCAGCTTCTGCACCGCCAGCTGCTGATAGCCGTCCGGGGTATTCAGGCGCGTACCGATGGCCGTTGCGCCCAGGTTCACCTCAAGCAGCAGCTCAGAGGAGCGCATCAGGTTTTTGGTCTCTTCATTGAGCAGCACGTTAAATGCGTGGAACTCCTGACCAAGGGTCATTGGTACCGCGTCCTGCAGCTGGGTACGGCCCATTTTCAGGATGTCCTGGAATTCGACGGCCTTGTTCTGGAAACCTTCGCCCAGCTGGTTAATGGCATCAACCAGCTTCACGATGGAAGCGTATACGGCGATACGGAAACCGGTCGGATAGGCGTCGTTGGTAGACTGGCATTTATTGACGTGATCGTTCGGGTTCAGGTACTGGTACTCACCTTTCTGGTGGCCCATCAGCTCAAGGCCGATGTTTGCCAGTACCTCGTTGGTATTCATGTTCACTGACGTACCCGCGCCGCCCTGATAGACGTCCACCGGGAATTGATCCATGCACTTGCCGTTGTTCAGCACTTCATCGCAGGCGGCGATGATGGTATTGGCGATACTTTTCGGAATGGTTTGCAGCTCTTTGTTTGCCATTGCTGCCGCTTTCTTCACCATTACCATGCCACGCACAAACTCAGGGATATCACTGATTTTGCTGTTGCTGATGTAGAAGTTTTCAATCGCTCTCAGAGTGTGAATACCATAGTAGGCATCCGCTGGAACTTCCCTGGTACCCAACAAATCTTCTTCGATACGAATGTTGTTTAACATGTGAACCTTCTTTTCAAGCTGCCGATTGATGTACTAAACGCACAGTACACATGTGGTTATGTCTATTTTCTGACCGACGATTATCCCCTGAATCGACCAGATACCCGGAATGATATGCTGATGATAGCGAATTGCCGTAACCTGGATCACTTATTATGGACCCGGTGACATGATATTTATCAATCTGTGAAATGAATCACCGCTTTAATATTTCCAGAAAAAATATCCGTGCAAACCGATTGAATTTTGACTAAACGCCTCCATTTCTGACAGACGCGAATCGCAAATTGTTACCGACAGGGGCCATAACGGCGTCTGCCACACAGGAGAAGCCAGTGCGCTGGATACCGTTAGCTGCAATCTTTCTTTATGTTTATATAGAGATTTCTATTTTTATTCAGGTCGCCCACGTGTTTGGCGTCCTGCTGACCCTGGTTCTGGTCATTTTTACATCGGTGATTGGCATGTCACTGGTGCGCAACCAGGGTTTCAAAAATTTCCTGTTAATGCAGCAGAAGATGGCCGCCGGGGAGAGTCCGGCAGCGGAGATGGTCAAAAGCGTGTCGCTGATTATCGCCGGCCTGCTGCTGTTACTTCCGGGTTTCTTTACCGATTTCCTGGGGCTGCTGTTGCTGTTACCGCCGGTGCAGAAACACCTGACCCTGAAGCTACTGCCGCATCTGCGTTTTAACCGGATGCCGGGCGGCGGGTTTAGCGCCGGAACGGGCGGTGGGGAGACCTTTGACGGGGAGTATCAGCGTAAGGATGAGCAGCGCGACCGTCTGGATCATAAAGACGACCGTTGATATCAGTAGCCCGGCGGCGCTGCGCTTGCACGGGCCTACGAAACCGTAGATTCTGTAGGCCCGGTAAGCGAAGCGCCACCGGGCGTTAATTAAACCGCACCACGCTTCGGCAAGAACCACCACAACCCCGCCAGCATCACAATGGCGTACAGACTCTTCCATCCCACCATCGCCAGCAGCAGCAAACAGAGTACCCCACCAATCATCGCCAGCACTTTATAGCGTCCTTTTAGCAGGCGACATCCCGCCAGCATGCACAACAGATAGATCATAATGAAGATGCCGTTGGCATAGACGATAAGCGCGTCGAGGTTGATATCCAGCCAGTAGATTGCCAGGGTGCTTATCACACAGCAGCCCAGCACCGCGTTCAGGGCGTTAAGCGGGAGCTGGCGTCTGGACAGGCGGGCGAGGGGGCTTTCGGGTTTGTACAGCGCCTGGGACCACACTAGCCGGGCAAAGCTCTGAATGTAGATATTCAGGCTGGCGAAGCAGGCGAGGTAACCAATCACGCAGGCAACCCACAGCGCTTTCACGCCAAATAGCTGGACCACGATGGCGGGAAGCGAGGCTGCCGCAGCCATATCGGCACCATAGGCAGTGAAATGAAGCACCAGCACCGTACAGGCCCAGTAGACCGTACCTGCCAGCAGCAGCCCTATCATCAGCGCCCGCGGGAAATCACGTTCCGGCTGTTTAAACTCGGAGGCCAGATGCGCAAAGGCTTCAAGACCGACGAAACACCAGAACATGACGGAAAGGGCCGCGAAAAGCTGCGAATGATCGAGATCGGTTAAGGCAGGGAAGGGGATCTGTGTCACCTGAAGATCCCCTGCCCACCAGATAGCGGCAATCAGCGCCACAATCAGCACCGCCACCAGGGTTTGCAGGTTGGCGCTGGAACTGGCGCCGCGTGAGCCGACCCACCAGACGATGGCCAACGTACCCAGCTCAGCCAGTAAGAGCTGCGCGTCATGCCAGCCAAACAGCGCCTGGCCAAACCCCGTCGCAATATGCAGGGCGGCAGGTAAGCCCACGGGGATAACAGAAAGGAACAGCCAGCCGGTGACGCGCTCCAGACGCGGGCCAAATGCCATCCCGACAAAGTGAGCCACCCCACCGGCGCTCGGGAAGTGTCGCCCGAGAAGCGCAAAAACAATCGCCACCGGGAAGACCAGCACGATGAGCACCGGCCACGCCCAGAGACTGTTATCACCCGCCACCAGGGCCGCCAGCGCCGGTACGGCAAACACCCCCGTGCCTAATAAAGAGGTTGAAAGTAAGCCAACACCCTGCGCGAGTCCCAGCTCTTGTTTGAGTCCACTCATTCCATTGTCCTGCCGCCATCAAAAGAGAGGCGATGGTAACACTTTCACAAATTTTTTTTCGACTACCCCTTGAAGGGGTAAAACCCCATCCCCATCTCTCAGGGCACTAGCCGGAAAACCGCTTACGGCCCGGCGTCACCCATAACTGATAATGACTTTCTCAAAGGAGAGCTATCAATGAGTATTCGTCCGTTACATGATCGTGTGATCGTCAAACGTAAAGAAGTTGAAACCAAATCTGCGGGCGGCATCGTTCTGACCGGTTCTGCAGCAGCAAAATCAACGCGTGGCGAAATCATCGCTGTCGGTAAAGGTCGCATTCTGGAAAACGGAAATGTGCAGCCGCTGGACGTTAAAGTTGGTGACATCGTCATTTTCAACGATGGCTACGGTGTGAAATCCGAGAAGATCGACAATGAAGAAGTGCTGATCATGTCCGAAAGCGACATTCTGGCAATTGTTGAAGCGTAATCCGCGAACGACACTGAACATACGAATTTAAGGGAAAGATTAAAATGGCAGCTAAAGACGTAAAATTCGGTAACGACGCTCGTGTGAAAATGCTGCGCGGCGTAAACGTACTGGCAGACGCAGTTAAAGTGACCCTGGGCCCGAAAGGCCGTAACGTGGTTCTGGACAAATCCTTCGGCGCACCAACCATCACCAAAGATGGTGTTTCCGTAGCGCGTGAGATCGAGCTGGAAGACAAGTTCGAAAACATGGGTGCCCAGATGGTGAAAGAAGTTGCCTCTAAAGCGAACGACGCTGCAGGCGACGGCACCACCACCGCAACTGTACTGGCGCAGGCTATCATCACTGAAGGTCTGAAAGCCGTTGCTGCGGGTATGAACCCGATGGATCTGAAACGTGGTATCGACAAAGCTGTCGCTTCCGCTGTTGAAGAGCTGAAAGCGCTCTCCGTACCGTGCTCTGACTCTAAAGCTATTGCTCAGGTTGGTACCATCTCCGCTAACTCCGACGAAACCGTAGGTAAACTGATCGCTGAAGCGATGGATAAAGTCGGTAAAGAAGGCGTGATCACCGTTGAAGACGGTACCGGTCTGGAAGACGAACTGGACGTGGTTGAAGGTATGCAGTTTGACCGCGGTTACCTCTCCCCATACTTCATCAACAAGCCAGAAACTGGCGCTGTTGAGCTGGAAAGCCCGTTCATCCTGCTGGCTGATAAGAAAATCTCCAACATCCGTGAAATGCTGCCAGTTCTGGAAGCCGTTGCGAAAGCAGGTAAGCCGCTGGTTATCATCGCTGAAGACGTTGAAGGCGAAGCGCTGGCAACGCTGGTGGTTAACACCATGCGTGGCATCGTGAAAGTGGCTGCGGTTAAAGCACCTGGCTTCGGCGATCGCCGTAAAGCGATGCTGCAGGATATCGCTACCCTGACTGGCGGTACCGTTATCTCTGAAGAGATCGGTATGGAGCTGGAAAAAGCGACGCTGGAAGACCTGGGTCAGGCGAAACGCGTTGTTATCAACAAAGACACCACCACCATCATCGATGGCGTGGGTGAAGAAGATGCCATCCAGGGCCGTGTTACTCAGATCCGTAAGCAGATCGAAGAAGCGACCTCTGACTACGATCGTGAAAAACTGCAGGAGCGCGTTGCTAAACTGGCAGGCGGCGTAGCCGTTATCAAAGTGGGTGCCGCTACCGAAGTTGAGATGAAAGAGAAGAAAGCCCGCGTTGACGATGCCCTGCACGCGACCCGTGCTGCGGTAGAAGAAGGCGTGGTTGCCGGTGGTGGTGTTGCTCTGGTTCGCGTTGCAGCGAAACTGGCTGGCCTGACCGCTCAGAACGAAGATCAGAACGTGGGTATCAAAGTTGCGCTGCGCGCAATGGAAGCGCCACTGCGTCAGATCGTTTCCAACGCCGGTGAAGAGCCGTCTGTTGTGGCGAACATGGTGAAAGCGGGCGAAGGTAACTACGGTTACAACGCTGCTACCGAAGAGTACGGCAACATGATCGACTTCGGTATCCTGGACCCAACTAAAGTGACCCGTTCTGCGCTGCAGTACGCGGCCTCTGTTGCTGGCCTGATGATCACCACCGAGTGCATGGTCACTGACCTGCCAAAAGGCGATGCCCCTGATTTAGGTGCTGCTGGTGGTATGGGCGGCATGGGTGGTATGGGCGGCATGATGTAATCATGTTGTTCTGCACCTCGCAGAAATGAACAAACCCCCGGTCAGAAATGATCGGGGGTTTTTCTTTTGGTCATCTTTTAGGTATAAGGTTTAGACGCGGGCAGCACGTGCCCAGCTTATTGAAAACGAGGAATAACATGCGCGTTAAAGTGGGTGCAGGGATCGTAGCGGCAGCGTTGCTGCTGGCGGGGTGTAGTTCCGGTAACGAACTCTCTTCTGGTGGGCAGAGCGTTCGCTTTGTAGAAGATAAGCCGGGCAGTGAATGTCAGCTGGTCGGTACCGCAACCGGTAAACAAAGTAACTGGCTTTCAGGGCAGCATGGCGAAGAGGGCGGTTCAATGCGCGGTGCGGCAAACGCTCTGCGTAATCATGCAGCGGAGATGGGCGGGAACGTGATTTATGGCGTAAGCAGCCCAACCCAGGGTTTACTGTCGAGTTTTGTCCCGACCGCCAGCGAAATGCAGGGCCAGGTTTATAAGTGCCCGAACTGATTCAACGTCGGATTATCCCTCTCCATCGGGAGAGGGCAACCCGTACAAGCCATTAATGGAACCTGTTTTCAGCCCGACGCAGCTTACTGAGAAAGTGTTCCTTGCGTCTCAAGACAGAAGTTCTGGAGCGCTTTAAGGCAGTTTGCTTTCGCCAGGATTTTTTCAGGCTGTGATGGAATAATTCTGCTAAAGGTCTGGCACAGGGTATATTTCCCCTGAATCTCTTTAATCGACGGGGTTAAAAAGGCCACTCGCTGAATAATATTTTCAGCCTCCGGCGTATTCGGCTGAGCATTGGATTTAATTACCGTGCCGGCAAGGATTTTCTTTCCGTTTTCGGTATTAAAGCAATACAAGACCGCCAGATGATGCGCAAAAAGGCTCTCTTTCCACGGCTCGTGCTTAATCTCGAGATAGCGCAAATTATCAACATTCGCTAAGTCAACGTTATAAAGCAGGATGAAATCCAGAATCGATCCCATCATCTGGAACGCTTCTTTATCATTAGAGGCTTCAATCGCTTTGACGATCGCCATCATAATAAATTCAGTCTGTAAGTCATCAACATCGAGAGTAACAACATGCTGGTTATTGAGTGACATAATCAGCGTAAATCCTTCATCGGCAAATTTGGGTGCCATAGACATGACCAGTTTACCGGTATCGGGTTGCATAACCTCTTGCGCAGTAATTTGAGGGATATTTTTAGTCAACGATTCGATCGCCGTCATCAATCCTGCTTTGTAACTCTCCCCTCGTTCTTTTATGCGCTGAGAAACCTTATACATACGGTTATTAAGAATGATAAGGAAATCAACGAGGGTAGACATTTGCATGAAGAGTAGATGCTCGTTGTCAGCGTTATCCTTTACCTTTAAGGTCATAACGGACAGGCGTTCACCCTGTTTGATTGGTACGGTATTTATGCCTTTAATTTCCATTCTGGCGTTTTCCCTTGAGTTATTAAACGGACTGGAAGGTCGTTTTATGGGTAGATAAATCGATAACCCGATCTGCAGAGGCAATCGTTGAAGGACGATGTGCAACAATCACGCGCGTAATGCTTAGATTCGAGATCGCCTGGTTAATGTATGATTCATTATCAAGGTCGAGGTGACTTGTCGCCTCATCCATAAATAAGATACTTGGCTTGCGATAAAGCGCCCGAGCAATCAGTATGCGTTGCTTCTGCCCACCAGAAATCCCTAATCCTAACTCACCGATTATCGTTTCATAGCCCATCGGCATTTTCATGATTTCATTGTGGATGTTGCTGTTACGGGCGCACTGCTCAATAAATGCTTGATCTGCATTGTCTTCAAAACAGCTGATGTTCTCAGCGATAGAGCCAGAAAACAGGCGATCCTCCTGCAACACGCAGGATGTACTCAGGCGGTAGTTATTCAGGCCAATCTTGTTAATATCAAGATTGTTAGCCAGGACATCACCCGTTGTCGGCGCAAGAAGACCGCACATAACTTTCAGTAAAGTCGTTTTGCCTACACCTGATGGACCCACTAAAGCGACTGACTCCCCGGGGGAGATGGTGAGGTCCAGCCGGGAAAATATAGGTTGTGAAAAAGGATCGTACTGATAGCTGAGATTTTTAATCTCAAGTTTCACGCCTGTATTTTCTTCAAATACGCGGCGGGTGGGCATCTCCGCTTCCGGCTCGCTAAAGGCAATTTCTGACAGTCGCTCGTTATGTAAAGATAACATGCGAACCTGCATAAAGAGATCGACGAGGCTTGAGGCTCGCTGAGAGAACTGGCCGCGGTAGGCGTTAAACGCCATAAACATACCGAGGGTCATATTATTATCAATAACCATCAATGCGCCCAGCCATAAAATAACCACCTGATCGATGGTCGATATGAACGTATTAATGCCGCTAAACATCATGTCAAACCGGGTCTGCTTAATGCCAGCGTTACAGGCATCCACGTTAATATTAAGCCAGTACTTAGAGCGTCTCTCTCTTAAATTAAGCGCTTTGATTGTAGAGATGCCGTACAGGGATTCCATAAAATGGGAACTTGAACGCGCCCCTTTAATGACCTGCTCTTCAGAAACACGGCGATAAAAACGATAAGTGCCTAAACGCATAATGGCATAGCAGGCTGTAAAACCTACCACCACCCATACCAGCCAGCCACCGTATAGCGTCAGCATGATGAGCAGGCCGATAGTCATGATTGAATCAATAACCCCGGTGACGATACTGTTTGTAAAGGTCGAACGAATCACATCCAGAGAGGAGAATCG
This sequence comes from Leclercia sp. M50, assembly GCF_037150775.1. Classification (NCBI taxonomy): domain Bacteria; kingdom Pseudomonadati; phylum Pseudomonadota; class Gammaproteobacteria; order Enterobacterales; family Enterobacteriaceae; genus Leclercia; species Leclercia sp. M50. The sequence goes on along the minus strand of NZ_JBBCPK010000091.1, from coordinate 3,263 downwards.
AGACTGGATATCCCCCAAATGCCGTTTTTCAAAAAATGAGAGCGGCAGGCTGGTGAGGTGATCAAACAGCGTCGTTTTCCACTGAATATTGGTTAAGGTGTTTAGCGTCAGTGATGTCCATGCGCGCAACATGCTAATGAAGGTGCGGAATAACGTGAAGGATACCAGTCCGATACAAATGACGGATAATAAGCTCTGGTCATGCGCCATAATCACATGGTCGGTAACTAATTGTGTACCGACAGGTAACAAAAGACCGATAGCTTCAATAACAACAGAAAAGGCAAACAGCTTGAGTAAGGTGCTTTTGAGACCGACAATATTTTTCATCAAATCCAACAAGCGTAATTGCGTTTTCGCTTTTTCTTGCCGGAAAGAGTGATCGGGCCATAGTTCGAGGGCCACGCCGGTGAAATAGTTGGACATCTCCTGCATGCCGATTAGGCGTTTGCCCAGCGCGGGATCGTGAACAACGAAACCCGACTTTTTTACTTGAGTCAAAACGACAAAGTGATTCATTCCCCAGTGGATAATACAGGGTAACTTCAGTTGCCGTATTTCATCCAGATCAAGGGAAAGCGCACGATTTTTCAACCCCGCACGCTCTGCAGTATGGCTTAAGGAGAGCAGCGTGGCGCCCTGAGTTGGGCTGCCGAAGCGCTGGCGAAAATTAAACAAATCGATATTCAGGCCATAAAACCCGGCTACCATTGCCAGGCATGCGATGCCGCATTCTGACGCTTCTGCCTGCAAAATAACGGGTGTTTTATTTCGCAAAGAAAAGTTTAGCTGCTCTGTAATCGTTTTAAATAAGGCCTTATTCATTGATTGGTCCACTTACGCTCTGGGCAATTTTATAAAACGGAGTAAACATCCACATGTAAAGCGGACGCTCTTCAAGAAAAACAATCGCCTGCGCTTTTAAACCATTAGACAATTCAAGCGTTTTTCCGTTGTAGATGAAGCTCGTATGTTTGATTTTTACTATTGCTTTATAAAGAGCGAACTCCTGTTGAGTAGGGCCTGTTGTAACGTTAGTGTATTCAGCCATCTCCTGACGAGAAGCGGGTACAGAGGAGATGGACATAATTTCTCCCGGAAACTGACCAAACTTATCGGAAGGGAAGGCATCATAGCGAATATTAACCGTGTCCCCGGGTTTGACGTAGGGGATACTGTTATTAGGCAACCAGAGTATTAAATAATACTTGATATTTCCGGTGGGTTTAATTTGTGCAAGACTACTGCCTTTATCAACCATCTGGCCCACCGTTACGGCTACGGATTCAATCTTGCCTGCTGCTGTGGCTTTAATAACCGCATTACCGTTGGCGTTTGATTCCACGGCTTGATTCTTGAAATCATTTATCTGGTTCTTTTGACTGGAAATCTGATTATCAAAATCGGCAGCTTTAATCACAATATCACTCTTTAACTGGGTGAGTTGCGATTCGAGTTGCATTTTCTGGCTAATAAGGGACTGATAGGTACCTTGCTGCTGGAAATAGAGAGAGTGCTGGTAGTTGTATTGATCTTTGGTGATCAACCCTTGCTTAAGATAGGAGTCATAGCTGGACAGGTTATCCTTCATTTTTTTCAGGCCTGCGCCAGCGTTAGCTAACATCACTTTCGTCTCTTTAAGTGAGCTCTCATATTGCTTCACCTGGATATCAAGGGCCTCGAGCGTCTCTTTCTTATTGAGTAAGGTCTTATTGATGATCTCTTCGGCATTAAGGATTTTTTCTGAGATGGCGGCATTCATCGCATCGGTCACATTACCGATAACCGTCGTACGCGAAACATCCAACTCATAAAGTGGTGTGCCTTTAGTGACAATGTCTCCAGCTTCCACATACTTTTTAACGACAAATCCTTGTTGAGGGGCGTAAACGTTTATTGAGTGTGGATGCGTAATGACTTCTCCGCGGACGTCAATTCGCTGGGTATAGCTACAAAAAGTGAGCGTTGAGATCAGAATGAGTAAAAATGCACAGGCCAGTAGGGTGATTAGCCATGCTGGCATTCCTGCCAACAATAACGCTTTTCCTTTCCAGTGATTTTTCTTATATTCAATCGCTTCCTTGCGATACAAATTGTTTCCCATGTATTTTCACTTATTATTATTGCGTGGACGGTCCCGGCAGAGGATTCTGCATGATGTTAAACAAAAGTAAAGTTAGATTGGATGCAACAACTTATAAGAAAACTTACAGATAATCCTTTCTATTTTTTGTTATAATAAAAAAGAATCATTCGCAGTATTTATGTTTAATGAAGCTATCAATAATAAAATGTATTTATATTGCGGCGGGCATAGCTTAATAAATATAAGCGGGTTTGCCTGTTTCCTGCGAAACAGGCAGTTTAATTAATGCTGCTTTAATCCCAGATCCAGCGGCGTCTTGCTCGGCTCCCCGCCAATCTCACGCGCCAGCTTAGGCACCATATAACCGGACACCAGCGTTAACAATTCACGCATTATGGCGCGCGCTTCTTCATCATCGACCATAAAGTGCGCCGCACCCTGCACTTTATCCAGTACATGGATGTAATAGGGCATCACCCCGGCATCAAACAGGGCATTACTCAGGTCGGCCAGCGTTGCCGCACTGTTATTCACACCACGCAGGAGAACGCTTTGATTGAGCAATGTCACGCCAGCACGTCGCAGTTTTGCCATTGCAGCCCGAAACGTATCGTCAATCTCATTGGCATGGTTGATATGGTTGACTAGCAAGATTTGCAGCGAAGAACGCGCCAGCCGCTGGCTCAGCTCATCGGTAATCCGTGCCGGGATAACAATGGGTAAACGACTGTGAATGCGTAGCCGCTTGATGTGCGGGATCGCTTCCAGCTGCGTAATTAACCAGTCCAGCTCATGATCTTTCGCCATCAAAGGGTCGCCACCGGAGAAGATGATCTCATCCAGCTCCGGATGAGCGGCGATGTAATCAAGCGCCGTCTGCCAGTTACGCTTGTTCCCCTGGTTATCGGCATAGGGGAAGTGGCGACGGAAACAGTACCGGCAATTTACCGCGCAGCCGCCCTTAACCAGTAACAGTGCGCGATTACGGTACTTGTGCAGTAAACCGGGCACCACGCTGTTCTGCTCTTCAAGGGGATCGGTACTGAAGCCGGGGGCGGCGATAAACTCATCCTGCGCGGTCAGCACCTGTTTTAAAAGCGGATCGTCAGGGTTGCCTTTTTCCATTCGCGCAACAAAAGCGCGGGGAACGCGCAGTGGAAACAGACGTTTTGCGTCA
>NZ_JBBCPK010000090.1:0-17730 GCF_037150775.1 Leclercia sp. M50 | reverse complement strand
CATCCGCCGGCACCAGCCAGGAGCCGCAGATGCACAGCACGCTTTTCAGCGCCAGGTAGTCACGGTAGTTCGCCGGAGAGATACCGCCAGTCGGGCAGAAACGGACGTTCGCGAACGGACCTGCGATAGCCTGCAGCGCTTTGGTGCCGCCGTTCGCTTCCGCCGGGAAGAATTTGAACTCTTTCAGACCGTAGTCCATACCCAGCATCAGTTCAGACACGGTGCTGATGCCCGGGATCAGAGGAATGGAGCCTTCGGTTGCGGCTTTCAGCAGAGGCTCGGTCAGGCCCGGGCTGATGGCGAACTGCGCACCGGCTTCGGTAACCTCAGCCAGCTGCTGCGGGTTCAGTACGGTACCCGCACCGATGATCGCTTCCGGCACTTCTTTGGCGATGGCGCGAATAGCATCCATTGCACAGGCAGTACGCAGCGTGACTTCCAGTACGCGTACACCGCCCGCAACCAGCGCTTTCGCCATCGGGACTGCGTGTTCCAGCTTATTAATCACGATAACCGGCACTACCGGGCCAGTTTTCAGGATTGCTTCTGCACTTGTATTCCAGTTTTTCATCAGAGTTTTCTCTCGCCAGATCGATAATTCTTGTCGTCTTAAAACGTAATACAGGTCGCGCCCTGTTCTGCACCCGAGAGGTTCTCGCGTAACGCGCTGAACATTTCGCGTCCCGTTCCCACGCGCGATGCGCTCAGGTCAGGAATATGCGGCTTACGTGCAGCCAGGACCGCCTCATCCACCAGTAAGGTCAACTCGCCTGTCTGACCATTAACGCGGATGATGTCGCCATCGTACACTTTCGCCAGCAGGCCACCGTCGTAAGCTTCCGGGGTGACGTGGATGGCGGAAGGCACTTTACCCGATGCACCGGAGAGGCGTCCATCGGTAACTAATGCAATTTTGAAACAGCGGTCCAATAATACACCAAGTGGCGGCATTAGTTTATGTAATTCTGGCATTCCGTTCGCTTTTGGACCCTGATGACGGACAACAACGACGCAATCTTTGTCCAGCAGACCGGCTTCAAAAGCCGGCAGAACATCATGCTGGCTTTCGAAAACCACTGCCGGGGCTTCAATGATCTGGTTTTCCACCGGCACCGCGGAGGTCTTCATCACCGCCCGGCCCAGGTTGCCGGTCAGTACTTTGGTGCCGCCGTGGTGGGAGAAAGGCTTGTCGAAGGTGGCGATGACGCTGTCATCCAGAGAGGCCTGGGCCCCTTCACGCCAGTCCAGCTCGCCCTCGTTCAGCCACGGCTCCAGGGTGTAACGCTGCAGGCCGAAACCGGCCACAGTGTTGACATCTTCATGCAGCAGGCCGCCCTGCAGCAGCTCGCGCATCAGCACCGGTACACCGCCCGCCGCCTGGAAGTGGTTGATATCGGCCGGACCATTCGGGTAAAGACGGGTCAACAGCGGAACCACTTCAGACAGATCGGAGAAATCATCCCAGTTGATCTGGATCCCGGCGGCACGCGCCATCGCCACCATATGCATGGTGTGGTTAGTGGAACCGCCCGTCGCCAGCAGGGCCACGATACCGTTCACCACCACTTTTTCATCCACCATTTTACCGAGCGGCATCCACTCGTTGCCGTTACCAGTCAGGCGGGTCACCTGACGGGCAGCGGACGCGGTCAGCGCTTCGCGCAGCGGGGCATCCGGATGGACAAACGACGAGCCCGGCAGCTGCATCCCCATAAACTCCACCACCATCTGGTTAGTGTTGGCGGTGCCGTAGAAGGTACAGGTACCCGGGGCATGGTAAGAGGCAGCCTCGGATTCCAGCAGCGCCATGCGGTCAACTTTGCCTTCGGCGTAAAGCTGACGAATACGGACTTTCTCTTTATTGGCGAGGCCACTGGCCATTGGGCCTGACGGCACAAACAGCGCAGGCAGATGACCAAACGACAGCGCCGCCATGGTCAGGCCCGGGACAATCTTGTCGCACACGCCGAGGTAGAGCGCGCCGTCAAACATGTTATGCGACAGACCAACCGCCGTGGACATGGCGATCACTTCGCGGCTCAGCAGCGACAGCTCCATACCATCCTGCCCCTGAGTCACGCCGTCGCACATGGCGGGCACGCCCCCCGCTACCTGGCCTACCGCGTTGGCCTGATGCAGCGCCTTGCGGATGATATCCGGGTAGGTCTCATAGGGCTGGTGTGCCGAGAGCATGTCGTTATAGGAGGGGATGATCGCGATATTGTTACGCAGCATACTTTTCAGCGAGGCTTTATCTTCTGGCTTACAGGCGGCAAAACCGTGCGCCAGGTTGCCGCGGGCCAGCTGCGATCGATGGACCGTATCGGACTTCGCCTGCTGGATGCGCGCGAGGTAGGCAGAACGGGTCTGTTTCGAACGCTCAATAATGCGCTGTGTTACCCGTAACAAAGTCGAATTCATAGAAGCTCCTGTCATTTATCTGTCCGCGCTCTGGAATTAACAAAGTGTTTAGCAGGCGATAACATCGCTGAAACGCTTGATTGCCGGAGCCCTGGGGCAAAATCGCTGCTGGCAGTGTAATAAAAAAAGCCCCGGGTGGAAATCCACCCGGGGCTTAAATGATTAAAAATTGCACGCTGGCCTGAGCCAGATCATGTTACCGGTAAAATACCCCGTAGGGATTAGCGGTCAGCCTTACTCAAACTCGTTCCAGGAGCGGCCATCACGGGTGATCATCGCCACCGAGGCGACCGGTCCCCAGGTGCCCGCCTGATACGGTTTCGGTGCATCCTGATCCGCTGCCCACGCTTCGGTGATGGAGTCGACCCACTTCCACGCCTCTTCCACTTCGTCACGACGGACGAACAGCGCCTGGATACCGCGCATGGTTTCCAGCAGCAGACGTTCGTACGCATCCGCCAGATGAGTCTGGTTGAAGGTTTCGGAGTAGCTCAGATCCAGTTTGGTGGTCTGGAGGTTGTGTTTGTGGTCCAGGCCCGGCACTTTGTTCAGCACCTGAATGTCCACGCCCTCGTCCGGCTGCAGACGGATGGTCAGTTTGTTCTGCGGCAGCTCCTGCCAGGACTCTTTGAACAGGTTCAGTTCCGGATTTTTGAAATAGACAACCACTTCAGAGCATTTAGCGGGCAGACGTTTACCGGTACGCAGGTAGAACGGAACCCCCGCCCAGCGCCAGTCATCAATGTCCACGCGGATCGCCACAAACGTCTCGGTGTTGCTGGATTTGTTCGCGCCCTCTTCTTCCAGATAGCCTGGCACTTTTTTGCCCTGCGCAAACCCGGCGGTGTACTGGCCGCGTACCGTCTTCTCACGCACGTTGGAGCGGTCGATACGGCGCAGTGACTTCAATACTTTCACTTTCGCGTCGCGGATGCTGTCCGCAGTGAGATCCGACGGCGGAGACATGGCGATCATACAGAGCACCTGCAGGAGGTGGTTCTGGATCATGTCGCGCATCTGCCCGGCCTGGTCGAAGTAACCCCAGCGCCCTTCAATGCCGACCTCTTCTGCCACCGTGATCTCAACGTGATCGATGGTGCGGTTATCCCAGTTATTCACAAACAGGGAGTTCGCAAAGCGCAGCGCCAGCAGGTTCAGCACCGTCTCTTTACCCAGATAGTGGTCGATACGGTAAACCTGGCACTCTTCGAAGTATTCGCCAACCTGGTCGTTGATTTCGCGGGAGGTGGCAAGGGAGGTGCCCAGCGGTTTTTCCATCACCACGCGCGCAGGTTTGGCGTTGAGGTTCGCTTCACCCAGCCCTTTGCAGATGGCGCCGAAGGTGCTTGGCGGCATGGCAAAGTAGTTAATGGTGACGCGATTTTTTTGATCGAGCATTGCGCTCAGGTTGGCAAATGCCGACGTGTCGTTAACGTCGAGGTTGCAGAAATCGAGACGTCCGCTCAGCTTGTCCCACAAACTTTCATCGATTTTCTCTTTCATGAAAGTTTCCAGGGCTTCGCGCACGACTTTGGTATACGCGTCTTTATCCCAGTCCGCACGGCCCACGCCCAGGATGCGGGTCTCCGGGTGGATTTGACCCGCTTTTTCCAGTTGATACAGGGAAGGCAGCAATTTACGGCGTGCAAGATCGCCTTTCGCGCCGAAAATGACCAGGTCACATGCCTGGGCTGTTTGCGTTACCGCCATGTCATTCTCCTCAGTTGGATATCCTGGTGCTTTTGCCAGAATATCGTTGTAATTTTATTACAATGCACTCTACTGCTTTTACGTCATTCCCGAAACCATTTGCGCTTATCCTCCCGTGCGATACGGCGATATTTCGCCCGGAGCGCGCAGCAGCGAAGGTAAGGGCGATGAAACTGGTGAAACTTTGCTCAGTCACGCCGTTGCTAAAATCCGACAGCGATCAAGTAATGAAAAAAAACAACAACATTTTTTCCATGGTTTGTCCTTTTCGGACTATCACAGGCGTATATTCTTGCTAATTCGAATCGCGATTTCACCCATTTATGAAATCGCTTCCACCGATGAGCGCTGTGTTAATAATGAACATGCTGGAAAAAATCCAGTTTCAACTGGAACACCTTAGCAAATCCGAGCGAAAAGTGGCTGAAGTAATTCTCGCCGCGCCCGCTCAGGCCATTCATTCCAGCATTGCCGCCCTGGCACAGGAGTCCGGGGTCAGTGAACCGACCGTCAATCGGTTCTGCCGCAGCATGGAGACGCGTGGATTTCCCGATTTTAAACTGCATCTGGCGCAAAGTCTGGCGAACGGTACCCCCTATGTGAACCGCAATGTCGATGAAGACGACAGCGTGGAAGCCTATACGGGCAAAATTTTCGAATCGGCCATGGCGACGCTGGATCAGGTTCGCCAGTCGCTGGATATGACCTCGGTTAACCGCGCTGTCGATCTGCTGACCCAGGCGAAGAAAATTGCTTTCTTTGGCCTCGGTTCCTCCGCCGCTGTCGCTCACGATGCGATGAATAAATTTTTTCGCTTTAACGTCCCGGTTATCTATTCCGACGACATCGTGCTGCAACGCATGAGCTGTATGAATTGTAACGAAGATGACGTGGTGGTGCTGATATCACATACTGGCCGCACCAAAAGTCTGGTCGAACTGGCCCAGCTGGCGCGTGAAAACGATGCCATGGTTATCGCCCTCACCTCCACCGGGACGCCGCTGGCGCGTGAAGCGACGCTGGCGATCACGCTCGACGTGCCGGAAGACACCGATATCTACATGCCGATGGTGTCCCGTCTGGCGCAGCTCACCGTCATCGATGTCCTGGCGACCGGTTTTACCCTGCGCCGCGGGGCGAAATTCAGAGATAACTTGAAGCGTGTCAAAGAAGCGCTCAAGGAATCGCGTTTTGATAAAGAATTGTTCATCAAGGGTGACATTCCCTGATTTCAATTACAAAGTTGTTACTTTTTTCGGCATTCGGTAAGTTTGCTGTTGCTATTAAAGACGGACAACGTGCCGAATCATCGTTCACGCAACACCAGGTTGTTTTAGACAACGGAGTATTACATGTCCAGAAGGCTTCGCAGAACCAAGATCGTTACCACCTTAGGCCCGGCTACTGACCGCGATAATAACCTTGAGAAAATTATCGCCGCAGGGGCCAACGTCGTGCGTATGAACTTCTCTCACGGTACGCCAGAAGATCATAAATTACGTGCAGACAAGGTCCGTGAGATCGCGGCAAAACTGGGACGTCATGTCGCTATCCTCGGTGATCTGCAGGGTCCAAAAATCCGTGTATCCACCTTCAAAGAAGGCAAAGTTTTCCTCAATATCGGGGATAAGTTCCTGCTGGATGCCAACCTGAGCAAAGGCGAAGGCGATAAAGAGAAAGTAGGCATCGACTACAAGGGCCTGCCCGCTGACGTGGTGCCGGGCGATATCCTGCTGCTGGACGATGGTCGCGTTCAGCTGAAGGTGCTCGACGTTCAGGGCATGAAGGTCTTCACCGAAGTGACCGTTGGCGGCCCGCTCTCCAACAACAAAGGCATCAACAAGCTGGGCGGCGGTCTCTCTGCTGAAGCCCTGACCGAAAAAGACAAAGCTGACATCATCACCGCCGCGGATATCGGCGTGGATTATCTGGCCGTCTCCTTCCCGCGCTGTGGCGAAGATCTGAACTATGCCCGCCGTCTGGCGCGCGACGCTGGCTGCGATGCCAAAATCGTGGCGAAAGTAGAACGTGCTGAAGCGGTCTGCAGCCAGGATGCGATGGATGACATCATCCTGGCGTCTGATGTGGTGATGGTTGCCCGTGGTGACCTGGGCGTTGAGATTGGCGACCCGGAACTGGTCGGGATCCAGAAAGCGCTGATCCGCCGTGCGCGTCAGCTTAACCGCTCCGTGATCACCGCAACCCAGATGATGGAGTCGATGATCACCAACCCAATGCCGACCCGTGCGGAAGTGATGGACGTGGCGAACGCCGTCCTCGACGGTACCGATGCGGTGATGCTCTCTGCGGAAACCGCTGCCGGCCAGTACCCGGCGGAGACCGTGGCCGCAATGGCGCGCGTCTGCCTGGGTGCAGAGAAGATCCCAAGCATCAACGTTTCAAAACACCGTCTGGACATTCAGTTCGACAACGTCGAAGAAGCGATTGCGATGTCCGCCATGTACGCGGCGAACCACCTGAAGGGCGTGACGGCGATCATCACCATGACCGAATCGGGCCGTACCGCGCTGATGACCTCCCGTATCAGCTCCGGCCTGCCGATCTTCGCCATGTCCCGTCATGAGCGCACCCTGAACCTGACCGCGCTCTATCGCGGCGTGACGCCGGTGTTCTTCGACAGCAATAACGACGGTGTGGCCGCGGCGAACGACGCTGTGAACCTGCTGCGCGATAAAGGCTATCTCGTCTCCGGGGATATCGTTATCGTCACTCAGGGCGATGTGATGAGCACCATCGGCTCGACCAACACCACCCGCGTGATGACCGTCGAATAATCCGACGGTTTCGCCGGGTGGCGCTGCGCTTACCCGGCCTACAGGTCCGTAGGCCCGTGCAAGCGCAGCGCCGCCGGGCAATAAAAAAATCCCCCGTTTCCGGGGGATTTTTTATTTCTTCGGATAGAGCTCTTTGCGCTTGTACGGCTCTTTCTCGCCCGGCTTGCGCGTCTTCAGCAGTTTCAGGATCCAGGTGTACTGCTCCGCGTGGGGCCCCACCAGAATCTCCACCTCTTCGTTCATCCGGCGTGCAATAGTGTTGTCGTCCGCGGTGAGCAGATCGTCCATCGGCGGGCGGACTTCAATCGTCAGGCGATGCGTTTTGCCGTCGTAAATGGGGAATAACGGGATCACCCGCGCCTGACACACCTTCATCAACCGGCCAATGGCAGGCAGAGTCGCCTTGTAGGTGGCAAAGAAATCGACAAACTCGCTGTGTTCCGCACCATGATCCTGGTCCGGCAGATAGTAGCCCCAGTAGCCCTGGCGTACGGACTTGATAAAGGGTTTGATCCCGTCGTTACGGGCATGCAGGCGTCCGCCGAAGCGACGACGCACGGTGTTCCAGACATAATCAAAGACCTTATTTCCCTGATTATGGAACATCGCCGCCATTTTTTGCCCCTGCGAGGCCATCAGCATCGCAGGAATATCCACACCCCAGCCGTGCGGCACCAGGAAGATCACCTTTTCGTCGTTGCGACGCATCTCTTCGACGATCTCCAGCCCCTTCCAGTCGACCCGGCTGGTCACTTTTTCCGGCCCGCGTAAGGCCAGCTCAGCCATCATCGCCATCGCCTGCGGCGCGGTAGTAAACATCTCATCAATGATGGCTTCGCGTTCTGCCTCGCTCTTATCCGGGAAGCAGTAAAAAAGGTTTATCTGGGCGCGACGTCGGGCGCTTTTACCCAGTTTGCCCGCCAGGCGTCCCACTTTGCCGAGCAGCGGATCGCGCACGGCAGGTGGCAGCATCGCAATACCTGCAAACGCATAGACACCCAGCCAGGCGCCCCAGAAGCGCGGATGACGAAACGATTTCTCAAATTCAGGAATGTATTCACTATTGTTCTTTTTGGTTTCCATGCTTTTTCCAGGGCGGGTGATGCTTTAAAGAGTGATGAGATAGTTTAGCGAGGCCATGTGCAACGCACAAAAGAAAAAGCCGGTGCAGCAGTGCACCGGCTTTTAACGCTGCTGAATTAATTCAGGGTCAGCTGGGGAATAACCTCTTTGACCTGCGCCAGATAATCGGTGCGGTCTTTACCGGTCAGCCCTTCGGTGCGCGGCAGCTTCGCCGTTAACGGGTTGACCGCCTGCTGGTTGATCCACACTTCATAGTGCAGATGCGGGCCGGTAGAACGCCCGGTATTGCCCGTCAGCGCAATACGGTCGCCACGTTTCACTTTCTGGCCCGGCTTCACCAGCAGCTTACGCAGGTGCATATAGCGCGTGGTGTAGGTGCGCCCGTGACGTATGGCGACATAATAGCCCGCCGCGCCGCTGCGTTTTGCCATTACCACTTCGCCGTCACCGACTGCCAGAACCGGCGTACCCTGCGGCATGGCGAAATCCACCCCACGGTGCGGCGCAACACGGCCAGTGACCGGATTCAGACGACGCGGGTTAAAGTTCGAAGAGACGCGGAACTGTTTCGACGTTGGGAAGCGTAAAAAGCCTTTCGCCAGACCCGTACCGTTACGATCGTAGAATTTACCGTCTTCGGCGCGGATGGCGTAATAATCTTTACCATCCGTGCGTAGACGGACGCCCAGCAGCTGGCTCTGCTCGCGCTTGCCGTCCAGCATTTCGCGGGACATCAGCACCGAAAACGAATCGCCTTTTTTCAGCTTACGGAAGTCCATCTGCCACTGCATGGCTTTGATCACCGAGCTGATTTCACCGCTGGTCAGCCCCGCATCACGGGCGCTGGCAACAAAACTGCCGCCACTTAAGGTACCTTTGATGGCGCTGTTAACCCAGTCACCCTGCTGCATTTCGCTGCTCATCTTGAAACCGTTTTCAGTACGATCGTAAGTACGGGTTTCACGACGGGAGACTTCCCAGGTCAGGCGCTGCAAGTCACCGTTATCGGTGAGGGTCCAGGAGAGCTGTTGACCGATTTTCAGGTTCCGCAGATCTTTATCAGACGCAGCAAGCTGGCTGATTTCACCCATTTCAATGCCGTACTGGTTCAGAACGCTGCTTAATGTATCGCCCGTTGACACGACATATTCGTGTACGCCCACTTCGGCTTCGGTCTTTTCATCAAGCTCATCCTGCGGAATCGCTTCTTCTTCCTGCGGGGCCTGGTCGATAGGTTCACTGGCTTCCGGCAGCAGGGAGCGAATTTCACTCTTTTCCAGCTCAATGGTTCTGATAACTGGCGCGGAATTTGGGTGGTATACAAAGGGCCGCCAGACGGCGACCGCTAAGGTGAGAACTGTAAGCGACCCCAGCATGACGCGGTGGGGCCGGGGCAGATTGTTAAATGCCAGGGCGACAGAGCGGGCTATCTGTTGCACGTAATCACTTCCTCGTTAATCTCCTTTCAGGCAGCTCGCATACTGGTTCGCCAGTTGGCTGAGGAACTGTGAATAGCTCGCTTTGCTCAACTGGATAGAGGTTCCCAGTGGATCAAGGGTGCCCATACGTACGGACGTTCCCCTTGCCACGGCTTCAACGACCGCTGGCCTGAACTGTGGCTCAGCAAAAACGCAGGTCGCTTTTTGCTCAACCAACTGTGTTCTGATTTCATGTAAACGCTGCGCACCAGGTTGAATTTCTGGATTCACGGTGAAGTGGCCAAGCGGCGTAAGACCGTAGTGTTTTTCGTAGTAGCCATAGGCATCATGAAAAACGAAATATCCCTTACCTTTCAATGGTGCGAGCTCGGTACCCACCTGCTTGTCGGTTGCGGCAAGTTGTGCCTCAAAATCCTTCAGGTTGGCGTCTAGTTTGGCTCGACTTTGCGGCATAAGTTCCACTAATTTTTCATGGATTGCAACCGCTGACAGCCGCGCTATTTCTGGAGAAAGCCAAAGGTGCATGTTGTAGTCACCGTGATGGTGATGCTCGTCACCTTTTTCCTCGGCACCGTGGCCATGATCGTGGTCGTGCTCGTCATCATCCGCCCCTTTCATGAGAAGCGGTTTCACACCTGCAAGGCCAGAGATGTTAACCTGTTTAGCGTCAGGCAACTGACTCGCTGACTTCTGCATGAAGGCTTCCATCTCCGGGCCAATCCATACAACTAAGTCCGCGTTTTGTAAACGTTTTACGTCCGAAGGGCGCAGAGAGTAGTCATGCTCTGACGCGCCATCAGGCAATAAAACCTGGGTTTCGGTGACGCCATCTGCGATAGCGGAAGCGATAAAACCGAGCGGTTTAAGCGAAGCGACAACGGCGGCGTTAACATCTTGTACTGCGGTACCCCAAAGAGCAGCGGATAATGCTGCGAAAAGAAGCGTATTTTTCTGTAACATAATGCGACTAATCATCGTAATGAACATGTGGAATGTGATATTATAACATTCGATGACTTCTGCAAGCATAAATTGATATGACGACTTTGGTTTCTCTCGAAAATATTTCGGTTTCATTTGGTCAGCGCCGCGTCCTCTCTGACGTTTCGCTGGATCTGAAGCCTGGCAAAATTCTGACGTTACTCGGCCCCAACGGCGCGGGTAAATCAACGCTGGTGCGGGTTGTACTCGGCCTGGTAGCACCCGATGCGGGCCTGATCAAGCGTGATCGGCAGCTACGTATTGGCTATGTCCCTCAGAAACTGCATCTGGACGCCACGCTGCCATTGACGGTCAGCCGTTTCCTGCGTCTGCGTCCCGATACGCGTAAAGAGGATATTCTTCCGGCGCTCAAGCGGGTACAGGCCGGGCATCTTATCGACGCGCCCCTGCAAAAACTCTCCGGCGGCGAAACCCAGCGCGTGCTGCTGGCCCGCGCCCTGCTGAATAAGCCGCAGCTGCTGGTGCTCGACGAGCCGACTCAGGGCGTGGATGTCAACGGTCAGGTTGCCCTGTATGACCTCATCGATCAGCTGCGTAAAGAGCTGGACTGCGCTGTGCTGATGGTGTCGCACGACCTGCATCTGGTCATGGCGAAAACGGACGAAGTGCTTTGTCTTAACCATCACATCTGCTGCTCCGGCACGCCGGAAGTGGTCTCCATGCATCCGGAGTTTATCTCGATGTTTGGTCCTCGCGGTGCCGAACAGCTGGGCATTTATCGCCACCATCACAACCACCGCCATGATTTGCAGGGACGCATTGTCCTTCGCCGGGGAAACGGTAACTCATGATTGAACTCTTACTGCCCGGCTGGCTGGCCGGGATGATGCTCGCCTGCGCGGCGGGTCCACTGGGCTCGTTTGTTGTCTGGCGCCGGATGTCCTACTTTGGCGATACGCTGGCGCACGCTTCCCTGCTGGGGGTGGCGTTTGGTTTGCTGCTGGATGTGAATCCATTCTACGCGGTGATTGTGGTTACGCTGCTGCTGGCCGCCGGCCTGGTCTGGCTGGAGAAGCGCCCGCATCTGGCGGTGGATACACTGCTTGGGATCATGGCCCACAGCGCCCTGTCGCTGGGTCTGGTGGTGGTCAGCCTGATGTCCAATATCCGCGTGGATCTAATGGCCTATCTGTTTGGCGATCTGCTGGCGGTGACGCCTGACGATCTGATCGCCATTGCCATCGGGGTGGTGATTGTCCTCGCTATCCTGCTGTGGCAGTGGCGTAACCTGCTGGCGATGACCATCAGCCCGGATTTAGCCTTTGTAGATGGCGTGAAGCTGCAGCGCGTGAAGCTGCTGCTGATGCTGGTCACCGCCCTGACCATTGGCGTGGCGATGAAGTTTGTCGGGGCGCTGATCATCACCTCACTGCTGATTATCCCAGCCGCCACCGCCCGTCGTTTTGCCCGTACCCCGGAGCAGATGGCCGGTGTAGCCGTGGGTGTAGGGAAGATTGCCGTCACCGGCGGGCTCACCTTCTCGGCGTT
The DNA here is from genome assembly GCF_037150775.1 of Leclercia sp. M50. Taxonomy (NCBI): domain Bacteria; kingdom Pseudomonadati; phylum Pseudomonadota; class Gammaproteobacteria; order Enterobacterales; family Enterobacteriaceae; genus Leclercia; species Leclercia sp. M50. Next base: position 5,792 of record NZ_JBBCPK010000090.1, on the reverse strand, counting down.
TTACGACACCCCTGCCGGACAGTCGGTCGTGCTGTGCGCGGCAGTGCTGTTTATCTTCAGCATGATGAAGAAACCAGCCAGCTGAGGTAATAAATTGCCCGGTGGCGCTACGCTTACCGGGCCTACAGGATCGCGCTTTTGTAGGCCGGATAAGGCGCAGCCGCCATCCGGCAACTTCCGCCGAGGTTACGGCATCTCCGGCGGCGTAATGCCAAAGTGATCCCAGGCCCGCACCGTCGCCATGCGTCCGCGCGGCGTACGCTGCAAAAAGCCCTGCTGGATCAGATAGGGCTCCAGCACATCTTCAATGGTCTCACGCTCTTCGCCAATCGCCGCCGCCAGGTTATCCAGCCCGACCGGCCCGCCAAAGAATTTATCCAGCACCGCCAGCAGCAGCTTGCGATCCATATAGTCGAACCCTTCAGCATCGACGTTCAGCATATCCAGCGCCTGGGCGGCGATCTCATGCGAAATAGTGCCGTCGTGCTTCACCTCGGCAAAATCACGCACCCTGCGCAGCAGCCGGTTGGCGATACGTGGCGTCCCGCGGGAACGCTTCGCCACTTCAAAGGCCCCCTCTTCGCTCATATCCAGCCCCATAAAGCGCGCGCTGCGGCTGACGATATGCTGGAGATCGGGCACCTGATAAAACTCAAGACGCTGCACAATGCCGAAACGATCGCGCAGCGGTGACGTTAACGACCCGGCGCGGGTGGTGGCGCCAATCAGCGTGAAAGGCGGCAGATCGATTTTAATCGAACGCGCAGCCGGACCTTCGCCAATCATGATATCCAGCTGGTAATCTTCCATCGCCGGATAGAGCACCTCTTCCACCACCGGTGACAGGCGGTGGATCTCATCGATAAACAGCACGTCGTGGGGTTCAAGATTGGTCAGCATCGCCGCCAGATCCCCTGCCTTTTCCAGCACCGGGCCGGAGGTGGTGCGCAGGTTAACGCCCATCTCATTGGCGACGATATTTGCGAGGGTCGTTTTCCCGAGCCCCGGCGGGCCGAAAATCAACAGGTGATCGAGGGCATCGCCGCGAAGTTTCGCCGCCTGGATAAAGATCTCCATCTGCGAACGCACCTGTGGCTGGCCAATATACTCATCAAGCAGTTTCGGGCGGATCGCCCTGTCCACCAGATCTTCTGTCTGAACACTGCCTGCCGAGACCAGACGGTCTGCTTCAATCATCCTTTACCTCACAATGCGGCGCGCAGCGCTTCACGAATCAGGGTTTCACTGGTGGCGTCCGGTTTAGCCACTTTGCTAATCATCCGGCTCGCTTCCTGAGGTTTATAGCCCAGCGCCACAAGCGCGGCAACCGCTTCCTGTTCCGCATCGTCTGTTGCCGGGCCAGCCGGTGAGGTCAGCACCAGGTCGGCGGCAGGCGTAAACAGATCGCCATGCAGACCTTTAAAGCGATCTTTCATCTCGACAATCAGGCGCTCGGCCGTTTTCTTACCGATGCCAGGGAGCTTAACCAGAGCCGCGGGATCTTCACGCTCTACGGCGTTAACAAACTGCGGAGCCGACATCCCGGAGAGGATGGCCAGCGCCAGTTTTGGCCCCACGCCGTTGGTTTTAATCAGCTCTTTAAACAGGGTGCGCTCCTGCTTGTTGTTAAAGCCATACAGCAGCTGGGCATCTTCACGCACCACAAAGTGGGTAAAGACGATCGCTTCCTTGCCCGCGTCCGGCAATTCATAGAAACAGGTCATCGGCATATGGACTTCATAGCCCACGCCTCCGGTCTCAAGCAGCACTATCGGGGGTTGTTTTTCTAGAATGATGCCTCTGAGTCTGCCTATCACGTGACGCTCCTGCGTTAAGGGCTAAAAGTTACCGCTGCCATAATAAAAAAAGGCTGGATAAACATCCAGCCTGATTTTTACATTTAGCGCAATCGACCGCGCGCCAGATTGAGCCGCGATTCGCTCATCTGCACCGCATTCTGGCTGATGTGGCAATGGGTAATGGCGATCGCCAGGGCATCGGCAGCATCCGCCTGCGGATTGGCGGGCAGTTTAAGCAGGGTACGCACCATGTGCTGCACCTGGCTTTTTTCCGCACTGCCAATTCCCACCACGGTCTGCTTAACCTGCCGTGCGGCGTATTCAAACACCGGCAGATCCTGATTCACCGCCGCGACAATCGCCACGCCGCGCGCCTGGCCAAGCTTCAGCGCCGAGTCGGCGTTTTTCGCCATAAATACCTGTTCAATGGCGAAATAGTCCGGCTGGAACTGGGTGATGATCTCCGTCACGCCCGCATAGATCAGCTTCAGGCGCGACGGCAGATCGTCCACTTTGGTACGGATACAACCACTGCCCAGGTAGGTCAACTGTCGCCCGACCTGACGGATAACGCCATAACCGGTGATGCGTGAGCCCGGGTCAATACCGAGAATAATTGCCATCACGCCGCTCCGGTTATTGGTTTACGTTGGGCCATTACAGCGTAGCCGCAACCTCGTCGGAGATTTCACCGTTGTGGTAGACTTCCTGCACATCGTCGCAATCTTCGAGCATATCGATCAGACGCAGCAGTTTTGGTGCGGTTTCCGCATCCATATCCGCTTTGGTGGACGGGATCATGGAGACTTCAGCCGCGTCGGCTTTCAGGCCAGCGGCTTCCAGTGCATCACGCACCGCGCCCATCTCTTCCCATGCGGTATAGACGTCAATCGCGCCGTCGTCATAGGTCACCACATCTTCAGCACCCGCTTCCAGCGCCGCTTCCATGATCACATCTTCGTCGCCTTTCTCGAAGGAGATGACGCCTTTTTTGCTGAACAGGTAGGCAACGGAACCGTCGGTACCCAGGTTGCCACCGGTTTTGCTGAAGGCATGACGCACTTCCGCCACGGTACGGTTACGGTTGTCGGACAGACACTCAACCATGACCGCCGTACCGCCAGGACCGTAACCTTCATAAATGATGGTTTCCATGTTCGCGTCTTCATCGCCGCCTACGCCACGGGCGATAGCACGGTTCAGGGTGTCACGGGTCATGTTGTTGCTCAGCGCTTTATCGATCGCTGCGCGCAGACGCGGGTTGGAACCGGCATCGCCGCCACCCAGACGGGCTGCGGTAACCAGCTCACGAATGATTTTGGTAAAGATCTTACCGCGTTTGGCATCCTGTGCCGCTTTGCGGTGTTTGGTGTTGGCCCACTTACTATGACCTGCCATAAAAATATCCTCAAAGAGCGCGCCCTTTCAGGCGGCGTTAATTACAAATTCTTCAATCGCCTGCCGGTTGCTCCACGACTTGGTTAACGCCGCGGCTTCGGTCGCATTAACCCAGCGGTAGGTCAAATGTTCGGTGAACACGATCTCCCGTTCGTGGGGAAGCGCAAGGCAGAACCAGGATTCTGTATTGCGTTCAGTCCCCGGCGCATAGCGATGACGTAAATGACTAAAAATTTCAAACTCCACCGTGCGCTGACAGTCCTTCAGGGTCAGTTGCTCGCGAGCAACGTCAATGGTGACCTCTTCCTTTACTTCGCGCGCGGCGGCCTGCAACGCGGTTTCTCCCTCCTCCAGGCTGCCGGTTACCGACTGCCAGAAGGCGGGATCGTCGCGTCGCTGCAACATCAGCACCCGCTTCGTGTCTTCTGCATAAATGATCACTAACACGGAAACGGGAAGCTTATATGCCATATCAGTTTTTCTCTTCCTTTTTCACCACCTCGATACCCAGCTCGCTTAAGGAGGCAGGGTTAGCAAAGCTTGGCGCTTCGGTCATCAGACAGGCCGCGGCGGTGGTTTTCGGGAAGGCGATAACATCACGAATGTTGTCGGTACCGGTCAGCAGCATGGTCAGACGATCCAGACCAAACGCCAGGCCCGCGTGCGGTGGAGTACCGTACTTCAGCGCGTCCAGCAGGAAGCCAAACTTCTCGCGCTGCTCTTGTTCGTTAATGCCCAGAATACCAAATACGGTCTGCTGCATTTCACCGCTGTGAATACGCACGGAACCGCCACCCACTTCGTAGCCGTTGATGACCATATCGTAGGCGTTCGCCACGGCCTCTTCCGGCGCCGCTTTCAGCTCTGCCGCGCTCATATCTTTCGGCGAGGTGAACGGGTGGTGCATAGCGGTCAGGCCGCCTTCGCCGTCGTCTTCAAACATTGGGAAGTCGATAACCCACAGCGGCGCCCATTTGGCTTCGTCGGTCAGGTTCAGATCTTTACCCAGCTTCAGACGCAGTGCGCCCAGCGCGTCGGCAACCACTTTCTTGTTGTCTGCGCCGAAGAAGATCATGTCGCCGTCCTGGGCTTCGGTGCGCGCCAGGATGGATTCGACGATCTCAGCATTCAGGAATTTCGCCACCGGGCTGGTGATGCCTTCGATGCCTTTCGCGCGCTCGGTGACTTTGATGTAAGCCAGGCCTTTCGCGCCATAAATCTTGATGAAGTTACCGTAGTCGTCAATCTGCTTACGGCTCAGGCTCGCACCGCCCGGTACGCGCAGGGCAGCCACGCGGCCTTTCGGATCGTTAGCCGGGCCAGAGAAGACCGCAAACTCAACGCCTTTCAGCAGGTCGGCAACGTCCACCAGTTCCATCGGGTTACGCAGGTCTGGCTTGTCAGAGCCGTAACGGCGTTCTGCTTCGGCGAAGGTCATGATCGGGAAGTCGCCCAGATCCACACCCTTCACGTCCAGCCACAGGCTGCGCACCAGCGCTTCCATCACTTCACGCACCTGCTCGGCGGTCATGAAGGAGGTCTCGACGTCGATCTGGGTAAATTCTGGCTGACGGTCAGCACGCAGATCTTCGTCACGGAAGCATTTGACGATCTGATAGTAGCGATCGAAACCGGACATCATCAGCAGCTGTTTGAACAGCTGAGGAGACTGCGGCAGCGCGTAGAATTTGCCTTTATGGACGCGGGATGGCACGAGGTAGTCGCGCGCGCCTTCCGGGGTCGCTTTGGTCAGCATCGGGGTTTCGATATCGAGGAAACCCTGATCGTCCATAAAGCGGCGCACCAGGCTGGTGATTTTTGCACGGGTTTTCAGGCGCTGGGCCATTTCCGGGCGACGCAGATCGAGGTAGCGGAATTTCAGACGCGCTTCTTCGGTATTGACGTGGTTGGAGTCCAGCGGCAGCGATTCTGAACGGTTGATGATGGTCAGATCGGTCGCCAGCACTTCGATTTCGCCGGTCGCCATGTCGCTGTTGATGTTTTTCTCGTCACGCGCACGCACGGTACCGGTCACCTGGATGCAGAACTCGTTACGCAGTTCAGCTGCCAGCTTTAACGCATCGGCGCGGTCTGGATCGAAAAACACCTGCACGATGCCTTCACGGTCGCGCATATCGATAAAGATAAGGCTGCCAAGATCACGACGACGGTTGACCCAACCACACAAGGTCACCTGCTGTCCGACGTGGGACTGACGCAGCTGCCCGCAATATTCTGTACGCATGAGATATCCCTTAACTTAGCCGCAGGCTACTATGTCGCAGCTTTTTGTATGTCAAACTGGATGAAAAAAGGCGGCTATTATACTGGAAATTCCGCCAGACGATAAGAGAGAAGCGCGCCATGCGCGCGTTTGCTGCTCGCATCTTGCATATTCTCACAAAATTTAACAAAAATATCAGACCTGGAACAGGCTGGCTCAGCGTAAGGTATTAGCATGGCTCACTATTTAACAGGAAAAACCATGTTCACACTCGACGCTGCCCGTACCGCCCTTGTGGTGATTGATTGACAGGAAGGGATCCTGCCCTTTGCCGGTGGCCCGCATACCGCTCAGGATGTGGTCAGCCGCAG
>NZ_JBBCPK010000089.1:0-17757 GCF_037150775.1 Leclercia sp. M50 | reverse complement strand
ATACGCGGGTCGAGGCACACGCCTTCGATGATCTGACGGGTATTCAACCCAAGGCTCTCTGCGTAGCTGTCCAGCTCGTTAAAATAGGCAACACGCATCGCCAGATAGGTGTTAGCAAAGAGTTTAATGGCTTCCGCTTCTGTCGCGTCCGTGAACAGCACGTCAATGTTCTTTTTGATTGCGCCTTCCTGCAGCAGCGCAGCAAAACGTTCCGCACGCGCTGAGCGCTCGCCAATGACGATACGGGACGGGTGCAGGTTATCGTACAATGCCCTGCCCTCACGCAGAAACTCGGGTGAGAAGATGACATTATCGATACCCAGCTCTTCTTTAATCGACTGAGTGAAGCCAACAGGAATGGTCGATTTGATGATCATCACGGCATTCGGATTGATTGCCGTCACGTCCTTGATCACCGCCTCAACGCTTGAAGTATTGAAGTAGTTCGTCTTCGGATCGTAGTCGGTTGGCGTGGCGATGATGACAAAATCGGCCCCGCTGTAGGCATCAACTTTGTCCGTGGTGGCCCGGAAGTTCAACGGCTTGTTGCTCAGGTACTCCTGGATCTCTTTATCCACGATGGGAGAGATCTTCTGGTTCAGCATATCAACTTTGGCCTGCACGATATCCAGTGCGACCACTTCGTGGTGTTGCGCGATCAGGATCCCGTTTGAGAGACCCACATAACCTGTTCCGGAGATTGTTATTTTCATCGAGTTAACTTCTTTAGATTAAGTGTCCGGGAGCGACTACCGCCCCACCGCAATAAGCAACTTTTGGGGGTTTTACCTCGTATGCCGAGTTGATGTCAAGGCGTATGGCTGGCTACAGAAAGGCATAAATACAGTGGTTTATGCTGCGCTCTAGCATGTCGGTTGAATCAGCCGAGGTAATGCAGGGTATTACGCATAAAAAAAGCCCGGTGATGTTCACCGGGCTTCGCTACATGACTGAGTTAAATCAGATTAATCCAGCCACTCGGTGTGGAATACACCTTCTTTATCAGTGCGTTTATAGGTATGTGCACCGAAGTAGTCACGCTGCGCCTGAATCAGGTTGGCAGGCAGCACGGCGGCACGATAGCTATCGTAATAAGCAACGGCTGCAGAGAAGGTTGGAACCGGAATACCGTTCTGTACCGCATAAGCGACGACATCACGCAGCGCCTGCTGGTAATCATCGGCAATCTGCTTGAAGTATGGTGCCAGCAGCAGGTTTGCGATGTCCGCGTTTTCAGCATAGGCATCGGTGATTTTTTGCAGGAACTGAGCGCGTATGATGCAACCGGCACGGAAGATCTTCGCGATTTCACCGTAGTTCAGATCCCAGTTGTTTTCGTCAGACGCGGCGCGCAGCTGAGAGAAGCCCTGAGCGTAAGAGACGATTTTGCCCAAGTACAGTGCACGGCGAACTTTCTCGATAAATTCCGCTTTATCACCGGCCAGTTTCGGCTGCGGACCGCTCAGCACTTTAGAAGCCGCGACACGCTGCTCTTTCAGGGAAGAGATATAACGTGCAAAGACCGATTCAGTAATCAGGGACAGTGGCTCGCCCAGATCCAGGGAGCTCTGGCTGGTCCATTTACCGGTACCTTTGTTTGCCGCTTCATCAAGGATCACATCGACGAGGTATTTACCCTCTTCATCTTTCTTAGTGAAAATGTCTTTGGTGATGTCGATCAGGTAGCTGCTCAGTTCACCGTTGTTCCAGTCGGTGAAGGTTTGCGCCAGCTCGTCGTTAGTGAGATTCAGGCCGCCTTTCAGCAGAGAATAGGCTTCAGCAATCAGCTGCATATCGCCATATTCAATACCGTTGTGAACCATTTTTACGTAATGACCCGCACCATCCGGACCGATATAGGTCACACACGGCTCACCATCTTCGGCAACAGCAGCAATCTTAGTCAGGATTGGCGCAACCAGCTCGTAAGCATCTTTCTGGCCGCCTGGCATAATAGATGGGCCCTTCAGCGCGCCCTCTTCACCGCCGGATACACCGGTACCGATAAAGTTGAAGCCTTCAGCTGACAGTTCACGGTTACGACGAATGGTGTCGTGGAAGAAGGTGTTGCCGCCATCAATGATGATGTCGCCTTTTTCCAGATACGGTTTCAGGGAGTCGATGGCAGCATCAGTACCAGCGCCAGCTTTCACCATTAACAGGATACGACGAGGCGTCTCCAGGGATTCAACAAACTCCTGAACCGTATAGAACGGAACGAGTTTTTTGCCTGGGTTCTCGGCAATCACTTCTTCAGTTTTATCACGGGAGCGGTTGAAAACGGAGACGGTATAACCACGGCTTTCGATGTTCAGCGCCAGGTTGCGCCCCATCACTGCCATACCGACGACGCCGATCTGTTGTTTGGACATTACATACTCCTGTCAGGTGTGGTCACCGCGTCATGTACGCGGCTTGAAATGTGGCTTAGATGTTAACTCAACGAGTGTTTTTTTTAAAAGATAATTTTTGGATATTAGCAACAGATAATATATTAATTTTTTGTTGTTAATAAGTGTTTTATGGTTTTATCCCAATCATAAAATGCATCATCTTTTTCCAGACTCACTTCATTGAATACGGGTTTACCATTCACTAAATCAACAAACAAATCTGCTAAAGCATCTGAAGAATAAGGGTCAATGAAAGCAGCGCATTCATAATTACCCAAGGTTTCATGTGCATAGGGTAAATCTGCCAATATAATCGGCTTTGCATGCGTCTTCGCTTCTGAAATGGGCAGACCCCATGTTTCCAACAACGATGGGAATATAACAACGTCACATTGGTAATAAGCCTGCTCAACCTGAGTAAAATTTAATATGCCGGTAAAATTTACACCTTCAACATGTCTATATTTTTCAATTAAATGTTTTGCATATTTATTCGTATCTTCAGAAAAAGTTAAGGTGAGCGTTAGCTTGCCTTTATGCTCAGGCAATTTCTCATTGAATAGTGAGAGTGCATCAAGCAATAACTCAAAATTCTTGAACGTTCTGGGTAATGCAGGATAGAACAGATTCGTCGTAGGCTTAGGAGTAAAAGAAGGTTTCAAATCATTGACAATAGGATTAATTGGGCGAGAAACGATATAGCGCTCGGCTCCTACATGGTTTTTTAAATACTCGCCAAACCAACGCTGCTGTACAATAATCGCATCGTTTTTTTTGATATTGATTTTATAAAGCAAGTTATAGAATTTAGAAAAAAGATAGAACTTTGGCTCGTATACTACATCCTTAAAATTTGCCTTATACACTGTAGAGCAATTATGGCAATAAACATATTGTTTTTTAGCGGTGACATTTGGTGTGATATCGTGCATAGCCAACCACACATCCGCGCCCCATTTTTTACTCAAAGCCTTACATGTCACAAGCTCAAAATGGAGTCTTTTGAGCCAGCTTTTTTTAATGTCTGGAAACTCAATGAATGTGATGTTTTTAAAAACAATATCGTTAAACAAATCTTTTTTATGTACCAATGCATAAACAGTATCATCAGGAGAAGTATTCTTATCTAATGTTATCAATGCATCTCTGAAAACCTTAAGCGTTCCCCCCTCAACAAGATTAACGCCTGAAATGACTATAAACATAAATATTCCTTTCCACCAGATTACATTTTTTTATTTAAATTACGGTACATAAAGAGCGATGACATCATCATAAATACATATGGGTTCAAATACCCGGCACCACGAATATAGAGTGGAATAATAAATGACAGTAAGAAACAATAAGCAAATACATGCTGAGCAGAATAGGTTTTTTTCGAGTTAAACGAAATGAAAGCCTTGATAAATTTAAGCGTAAATAAAATGCAGAAAACTAAACCAATCAGTCCAAACTCAGAAATAAATTTCGAAGCAATAAATGAACCATCATACAAGTTCAAATGTCCGGCGCCTAAACTTTCTAAGACCCTTTGGCTTTCTCCAACCACGCCGTTGTAGCCCATTTGCTGGAAGCCTGTACCCAACCCTAAACTTTCAGTGAAGTTTAAAAACGCACGTTCAAGCCCGGAAAGATATACCAGTACAGAAAAGTTGGTAGAGTTGGCAAAACTTAAGCGCGAAGAAAAGTAGGTATAATCATAAGTGAACTGATAAAAAGTCCAGACAAATATTATCAAACATAACGCTATAGCGAAAGGTAAAACCCTTATCTTTTTAAGAGCAATTACGCAAAAGGCCAAACCAACCAGTAAGGTCAAATTCTGTACGGCAAGTGCAATACTAAACGATACGATAAGGATAATTATCGTGGTTGTCCCTCTTGCATAAAATAATGCAAACGAAAAAAATGGCAAAAATATCAAGGCATAGGCAGAGGGTTCAGAGAAAAATATCATGCTTTTATCTTGCACTACTCCGCCAATAATTAGCAGCGCTCCTACCAACCCTATAGCACAAAGAATATAAAACATTCTTAATGAAGCTTTTTTAATAGTGTAGTCCGACAGATAATTTACAGTATTCGCAAAACAAGATGCGAAGTAAACCATAAGCAGTAATGATACAACAGAGAAATACACCTTTATATTAAAGAGTTCGGCAATACCATTAACAAAGAAGCTAGCAATAATATTTAATACCAGCACAAAAAAGACCAGCGCAGTTGCCAAACGACACTCACGGGTTATCCATTTAAAGCGTAAAAAAACGAATAAGACAGTTAATGCGACCAGAGTTGCAAGTGAAAAGTTACCAAGCCCTAATCGATAGTATATAAAATCAGGAGCAATAAACACAAGCATCAAAAAGAATAAAAAAGTATTTGTATTGTGAGATTTAAAATTATTTATAGTCATACATTAACTCAATTATTTCTTTTGCCCATGCGTCCCAATTTAAATGACTATGATATCTTTCAAATGCATTACTTGCATAGCGATTATAGTTATCTAAATTATGAATTATTTCATAAATACTGTTCGCGAACGCTTGAGAATCTGTTGGATCATTAATCAGCAATCCAGTTTCACCTTCAATAACAATAGAACTAATCCCGCCTGTATTAGTTGCAACAACTGGCATACCATAAGCAGCTGCCTCACAAAACACCATGCCATAGCATTCAGCGATCGTTGGTAATAAAAGCACATCGGATTTAAGGAGAACATTTTTAAAAACATTCATCTCAGATGGAATGTCTTTATTCAGGCGGCCTGTCACTTCAACCCACTCTGGAAGATCTCTGGTATCAGGGGTACATCCGCAAACAATAAGCTTAGCGGCAATATTTTTACTTTCACGCAAATATTGCACTGCCTCTAACGCTACTTTTCCACCTTTGCGTTCCCAGTCGACGCCCAAAAATAATAAGGTACACGATTTATCATCATCTTTGGTTCTGATTTTTGGATGAGTATAAGGTTCTACTATATTAGCACCCCAGAGTAATTTTTTAACTTTTGACTCAGGTATGTTGTAATGTTTGACACAAAAATCAGCAGCCCAGTCTGAAGGGAAAGATACTATTGCAGCGTTATTTAAAGCAGCGTTCTCAATCTTACTTCCTTGGTAATGGAAAGAATCATTAATAGAATTAAAATTACTATAATATTTTTTTAGCTGATCGTAAGTTGTGTCTGATAAATATAATATTGGAATGTTGGTTTTTAATTTTGCTATTTGCGTTGAGCCTGCCGGCGCAATAATGAAATCTATGCCTGACAATTTTTTTAATCTTTTATTAAACCGAAACGCATATTCATAAGATAAAATCGAAGAGTAACTATAATCATAATTGATCCCGAATAATTTTAGAACCAATTTAAATGCTTTCAACAATGGCTTAGTAAATGAATTTACGGGACCAAGTACCTTAACGTCAATATTATGCCTTTTAAGCGCAGACAGCATATAATAAGGTGTCCCTGACCAACTACCTGTTGAGGTAGGATCATAAGATGACAGAAATGCAACTTTCATCTAAACGCTCCCCTAAAAAAAGGCTTTTGTTTTAGCACAATATTTAATAATACTTCTCACATGCCAAACAAAATGTTTAGAGAGTAATGATCTATTGGCATGCTGTGCTTTATGTACTGCGCTAATCATCGGGTAATAGATGAGATTTATCCCCTCCACTTTGCTTCTGTAACAAATATCGATATCTTCGCAATACATGAAAAATGATTCATCAAACCCGCCTAGCTTAGCGTAATGATCTGCCCGGAAAGCGAGGAATGAACCGGCTGCCCAATCAACAACACATTTATTATTAATAGAAGCTTTTTCGATAATTGTTTTATTTTGGAAACCAAGATATGAAAGGAAAAAGTCTTTAAATTTTGGAAAATGTCTTATCGAATTATCGTAAATGATTTTTGCATCATCTTTAAATAAATTTATTGTTGCAGCTTTTTCATCATTTTGTTGCATAGCCTGACATAATTCAACAACATCAGTTAAATCAATCAATACATCTGGATTCAAAACAATAAAGTAATCTTCTCCTTTCATATTTAAATGACTTTGACAGAAGTTGAAAACAATATTGTTATTCTCTCCAAATCCACAATTAAATTGCTCATTGATAAAATAAATACATTCTGAATCTTTTTCATTTAATGAGGAATGTATTTTGTTATTTTTAACGACAAGATTAATATTCTTATAATTTTTAACTTGTTCAAGAATCCCACTTTCACGAATCATATCGTCATGACCATGAGATACAATGGAAATAAATATTTTACTTTGATTATTTTCCATGTTGTAATTTTTTCCTACCAAAACTAAAAATAATGAGAAGACATACAATCATCTTGTTGAATTCTTTTCTTCTGGCTCTATTAAAAGCAACACCGAACAGAGATAACCATACTGTGATAAAGCATTGAGGATAAAACTTAGCAGTTACCAGAAGTCGGTTCCTGATGGAGCAAAAATCAGCTACTTTACTTTTACCGCCGCCTGTGCTTGCACCTTCTTTATGATAAACAATGCTGTCAGAGCAAACACCCAGTTTGAAATTAGCCTTTCTCGCCCGCAAACAAATATCTAATTCTTCATAATATAAGAAATATTCTTCATACATTAAACCAATTTTATCCAGACACGCTTTAGTGAAGAACATCGCCGCGCCTATGACATAATCGATTTGCTGAGCAACAACTTCATCATTATATTTAGCATGTGCACTTTCACCGATGCCATACTGTTTTGTTGTACACAGCCATTTATTATGTAATCCACCTAAGCCTTGCTGCGTTTCTCTGTCATCAAAATATACTAACCGAGAACCACATATACCAATGCTTGAGTCTTTACTACATTTATCAACTAAATATTTAAGTGCGTTGATATCGACTTCTGTATCATTATTCAACACCCATACATAATCGGCATCATCCTGGTTAAGCGCAAACTTCACGCCCAGATTATTTCCACCAGCATAGCCGCGATTATAATCTGACTGAATGTAAATTATTTTTTCATCATTCTTAACTTTATAAGTGTTAATTTCTTCCGTCGTAATTATATTGGCCTGACGCTTATCACTGGCCTTGCTAATCACTTCGTTTTTTATCGTGGTATATGAGTCATCCGTTGATTTATTATCTATTATAATAATTCTAAATTTATCATAGTTCATTTGGAGTAAGCTATTGACGCACTGGCATGTGTCCTTCGCCCCATTCCAGTTTAATACTATTACATATACCATTACTTTACCTTTGCGTCTTCATAAGAATATTACATCTATGGCTCATATAATACAAAAGCATAAAATCAACAATAACTCTTGCAGTCCATAAAAAGGCAACACCAACAATTCCGAATTGCTTAGTAAACACAAACAATAAAATCATATACGGAATAAATTCCAGCATATGAATATAAGCTGTATATTTTGCCTTGCCAAAGGCTTGTATATTTGCAAATGGTATTTGTGAAAAGCAATTAAAGAAAAAGCCAACAATCATAATTTGCAATATTGTTGACGAGGTCCCTGCAAATTGACTACCCATCCAGATAGTTAATATTTTCTCAGCGAAAATATAGACGAAAATACATAAAGGGAGACAGATAAGTGTCATCAGCTTGTAGGCGTTCTTCTGATGCGTAATAGACTCATCGTAATTATTCAAGCGGCTAAGTTTTGGGAAAATAGCTTTGCCTAATGAGCCCGGTATTATAGACAATCTGTTTACAAGTTCATTTGGCACAGTATAAAAAGAAATTTTCGATGCGCCCGCAATATTTGATAAGATGAATCTATCCATGCTGATCAACAGCGGCGATATAATGTTACTAACGGTTACCCACCCTCCGTAATAAAACATACGTTTTAAAACAGATAGTGAAAAATAGCTTATGCCTAAGGTAATTCTTTTCCTGACGTATAAATAACTCAATAGCAGGCAGATAATCCTAGCCAAAGCTATCCCTAACACGGCAAAAAAAAGACTCTCCTGATAGAAAACAAAGCAGACAGGCAAACCAGCAATAAGTGAATTACCAATGCTCTTTTGAATGTTTAAATGCCCAAAATATTCACGCCCTTCAAGTTCGGCAAGGAATATTTGCGTCACTAAGAACACAGGAATAAGTAAAGCAAGGACGACAATTGAACGATATACATCGGAATAATACTGGCTGCTAATATTAAGCAACGTGATAATATTATCTCTGAAAAGAAATAACGCCCCTCCACCTAACAATCCTAATATAAAAATAGCAACGAGCGATGTTATGATAACGGTATTGCTGTCTGATTTATTCTCTTTTAACAGCGCTATTTCTCTTACAACAGCTCTGGTTAAACCTGCATCAAATATGCTTGCATATCCAATAACTATCATCGACAACGTATACAGCCCAAATAATTCAACGCCTATCTTTCGTGCGATAATTCCAAATGCTGGAATGGCAATCAACGTCGGGATTGCATACCCTGCCATATTCCATATGCTGTTTTTCAAAAGTGACATAATTTAGTAATTTCTATTCATAAATAGTGTTTTATTGTAACCCTTTCTGAATTGGCCAATTGATTTATTTGGTTAGTAACCTTTAAGCATTTTCAACAAATATTGACCGTAAGCATTTTTCGCTAAAGGTTTCGCAAGGTCTTTAACCTGCTCCGCATCGATGAAGCCTTTACGGTAGGCGATCTCTTCCGGACAAGCCACCTTCAATCCCTGGCGCTCTTCAATGGTTGCAATGAAGTTACTCGCTTCAATCAAACTTTGATGCGTTCCCGTATCCAGCCAGGCAAAACCACGGCCCATCATCGCAACGGAGAGACGGCCCTGCTCCATATACAGACGGTTGATGTCAGTGATTTCCAGTTCGCCACGCGGGGAGGGCTTCAGACTCTTCGCCATTTCCACCACGCTATTGTCATAGAAATAAAGACCGGTTACGGCATAATTACTTTTTGGCTCAGCCGGTTTTTCTTCGAGACTGACAGCCGTGCCTTCTTTATCAAACTCAACGACGCCATAACGCTCAGGATCGTTCACGTGATAAGCAAAGACTGTAGCACCGCTTTCTTTGTTCACAGCGGAGTCCATCAATTTCGGCAGATCGTGGCCATAGAAGATGTTATCGCCCAGCACCAGCGCACAGTCATCGTCACCAATGAACTCTTCGCCGAGAATAAAGGCCTGCGCCAGGCCGTCCGGGCTCGGCTGGACTTTGTACTGCAGATTAAGGCCCCACTGACTGCCATCACCGAGCAACTGCTCAAAGCGTGGCGTATCCTGAGGGGTACTGATGATCAGAATGTCACGAATACCCGCCAGCATGAGCGTGGAGAGCGGGTAGTAGATCATCGGTTTGTCATAGATGGGCAGCAGTTGTTTGCTGACAGCCATAGTGACCGGATACAGACGAGTTCCTGAGCCACCGGCTAAAATAATCCCTTTACGCGTTTTCATTTCATCATCTCTATATGTGCAAAATGCCCGTAAACGGGCATTTAATGTAAGGTCAGACCGCAGTAGTCGTAAACAGCTCAGCCAGCATTCGTTTCACCCCGATATCCCATTGAGGTAATACGAGGTCAAAGTTTTGCTGGAATTTTTCCGTGTTCAGACGGGAATTATTCGGGCGGCGTGCAGGGGTAGGATAAGCGCTCGTTGGCACTGCATTGAGCTTTGTTATTGCCAGTTCAATACCAGCCTTACGCGCTTCGTCGAATACCAGGGCGGCGTAGTCGTGCCAGGTGGTCACACCACCCGCAACCAGATGATAGAGTCCTGCAACTTCAGGTTGCTTCATGGCCACACGGATCGCATGCGCCGTACAGTCGGCCAGCAATTCCGCGCCTGTCGGTGCGCCAAACTGATCGTTGATGACCGACATCTCCGTACGCTCTTTGGCAAAACGCAGCATGGTTTTCGCGAAGTTATTGCCTTTACCCGCGTAAACCCAACTGGTGCGAAAAATTAAGTGCCGGACACAATTTTCCTGCAAAGCTTTCTCACCAGCCAGTTTGGTTTCGCCATAGACATTCAGCGGTGCGGTGGCATCTGTTTCCAGCCATGGCTTCTCCCCATTGCCAGGAAAAACGTAATCTGTGGAATAGTGAACAACCCAGGCACCGATTTTTTCCGCTTCTTTAGCGATAGCTTCTACGCTTGTGGCATTGAGCAGTCGGGCAAATTCCGGCTCTGACTCCGCTTTATCTACAGCAGTATGTGCCGCCGCGTTGACGATGACATCTGGCTTAATGCGACGTACGGTTTCAGCAACGCCTTCCGGATTGCTGAAATCACCGCAATACTCACTGGAGTGCACATCCAGGGCAATAAGATTACCTAACGGCGCAAGAGAACGCTGTAGCTCCCAGCCCACCTGCCCTGTTTTGCCGAACAGAAGGATATTCATCACCCACGAGCTCCGTAGTTCTGTTCTATCCAGGTTTGATAGTTGCCGCTTTTCACGTTCTCGACCCACTGGGTGTTGGCCAGATACCACTGCACCGTTTTGCGGATGCCGCTCTCAAAGGTCTCTTGCGGCTTCCAGCCCAACGTCTGGCTAATCTTATCGGCATCGATGGCATAACGACGGTCATGACCCGGACGGTCTGTCACGTAGGTGATCTGATCGCGATACGAGCCCTCTTTCGGCACGATCTCATCCAGCAAATCGCAGATGGTATGCACTACCTCCAGGTTCTGCTTCTCGTTATGACCACCGATGTTGTAGGTTTCGCCCGGCTTACCCTGGGTCACTACGGTATAGAGCGCGCGAGCGTGATCCTCAACATAGAGCCAGTCGCGGATCTGATCGCCCTTGCCATAAATCGGCAGCGCTTTCCCCTCAAGCGCGTTGAGGATCACCAGCGGGATCAGTTTTTCTGGGAAGTGATAAGGGCCGTAGTTATTCGAGCAGTTAGTCACAATAGTCGGTAAACCGTAGGTGCGTAACCATGCGCGAACGAGGTGATCGCTGGATGCCTTAGAAGCCGAATAAGGGCTGCTCGGTGCGTATGCCGTCGTTTCAGTGAATAGCGGCAGTGCTGTCGAGGCAGGATGCTCGTCCGGGTGCGGCAGATCGCCGTAAACTTCATCCGTGGAGATATGATGGAAGCGGAAGGCTTTTTTCGCCTCTTCGCCAAGCATAGACCAGTATGCTCGGGCCGCCTCCAGCAGCACGTAGGTACCGACGATATTGGTCTCGATAAACGCAGCCGGGCCGGTAATGGAGCGATCAACATGGCTCTCCGCGGCCAGATGCATCACCGCATCAGGCTTATGCTCGGCAAAAATACGGTCCATTGCCGTTTTATCGC
Source organism: Leclercia sp. M50 (assembly GCF_037150775.1). Lineage (NCBI taxonomy): Bacteria > Pseudomonadati > Pseudomonadota > Gammaproteobacteria > Enterobacterales > Enterobacteriaceae > Leclercia > Leclercia sp. M50. Next base: position 6,004 of record NZ_JBBCPK010000089.1, on the reverse strand, counting down.
AAATGTCCGCATGTTCAAAAACGTAACGCTGGCTGCCGCTCACGTCAGCAAGTGATTCCAGGTTACCGGCGTAGGTCAATTTATCGACATTAACCACTGAATCCTGAGTGTTCTGAATAATATGTCGTACAACCGCAGAGCCGATAAAACCGGCACCACCAGTAACAAGAATTTTCACGCGTTCTTTTCCATTAATTGATAAATCAGGATGATCACATTCTGCAGCCGCTATTACAGCCTGAACAGAAAACAGACACGCTACCGCCCCTGGCTTAACAGCTACCAGTGCACTGAAGGTGGTCATAATAGAGGTTTTTTGCCGCCAGAGCCCAGCATAATGGCTACAGGGTAGCGTTCAAATCAATTAATAATTGTCGTCTTAAATGCTGGCAGAAACAAGGGAAAAATAGGGCTAATGAAACAAAAAGGCAGCGGTTAACTTGCTGAAAATTAGGAATTTATTTAAAAAAGAAACGGCAGGGTCATTCACATGGCCTATGAAAGCCCGGAATGATCCACTGCCGTTCAGACAACGACGAAGAACGGTTAGTTGTTAGTTAAGAGTTTCATCATGCTTTCGCGGAACTTCTGCCCTTCTTTCAGATTACGCAGGCCATACTGAACAAAGGCTTGCATATATCCCAGTTTCTTACCGCAGTCGTAGCTGTCGCCGGTCATCAGCATAGCGTCTACAGACTGCTTCTTCGCCAGTTCAGCGATAGCATCCGTCAGCTGAATACGATCCCAGGCACCTGGTTCGGTACGTTCCAGTTCAGCCCAGATTTCCGCGTTCAGCACATAGCGGCCCACGGCCATCAGATCGGAATCAAGCGTCTGCGGCTGATCAGGCTTCTCGATAAATTCAACAATACGGCTGACTTTACCCTCGGTATCCAGCGGCTCTTTGGTCTGAATAACGGAGTATTCAGACAGATCGCCTTTCATGCGCTTCGCCAGCACCTGGCTACGGCCCGTCTCGTTGAAACGCGCCACCATGGCCGCCAGGTTATAGCGCAGCGGATCGGCAGAAGCATTGTCCAGAATGATATCGGGCAGGACGACCACGAACGGGTTATCCCCCACTACAGGACGCGCGCACAGAATAGAGTGGCCCAGCCCCAGCGGCTGCGCCTGGCGAACGTTCATAATGGTCACGCCCGGTGGGCAGATGGACTGCACTTCCGCCAGCAGTTGACGCTTAACGCGCTGCTCCAGGAGGGCTTCAAGTTCGTAGGAGGTGTCGAAGTGGTTTTCCACCGCATTCTTGGAGGAGTGCGTAACCAGAACGATTTCTTTGATCCCTGCAGCAACAATCTCGTCGACGATGTACTGAATCATCGGCTTGTCAACGATCGGCAGCATCTCTTTAGGAATGGCTTTTGTGGCCGGGAGCATATGCATGCCGAGACCGGCTACCGGAATGACTGCTTTCAAATTAATCATATTTCTTCCACCTTAAAATGGTTGCCGAATTATAGCCCTTTAGCCTGGTTTCGCCAGCACGAATTGCTACAAATCTGGAGATGATGTTACGCAATTACAGCGTAAATTTCAGCGGATGCAATCCGAATAGTCGCGCTTTAATTCCAGGAATCCTCGCAAAATGCCGGCTGGTTAATATTTAGCGCTTCGGCAGGTTAAAATTCAGCCGTTCCGTATTGAGCGTATGATGGTCAATTCGGTCGATATCGACCGAACTTTGCCCCTTTTCATTAACCGCGTTAATGTTCGCCAGCGAGAGCAGCGTTTCGTCCCGCGCCATAAACTTCCCGCGCACATCTTTGCGCAGATCAAAATTCAGCTTCAGGGCTGGGCCCCTGTCTGCATCCTGCATCACGTTGATATTACGCATAAAAAGATGCTGAGGTTTATTATGGAACTCCAGAGAAGCGCGCCTCATCTCAAGGTTGGTGAGGGCTACGAACGAGGTTTTATTGCCGGAGGAGATCTGTATTCCGCGCAATTTTCGTGCAAGTTTCTGGTTATCCAGATGAATATTGTTGAGGCGGAAATTCTGCGGTATCGACAAATAGTCGCCTTTAATCACGCCGTAACCAATTAACATCCCGGCGCTGTCGGTCATCTCAACATTATCGATGACAAAATTATCGCAGCCATATATCGCGACCGTTGCGTTATCAATACCCGCTTTCTTACTAAAGTCCGGGGTGATATTGCGGGCCTTAACATTACGTATGATAAAGTGTTTGCCGTTTTCAACGTGCACCAGCTGACGGCAATTGCTCCCGGTAATATTGGCCACCACAAAGTTCTTTACCGTCTGGTCTTCAGGGTAGTTATTGTCGTAGGTGCTGCCCGCCAGACCGATGCCGATACCCCAGTTAATTTTCCCGTTAGTACAGTCGATATGGTCGATCACGTGGTCTGAGATGAGGATGTTTTTGTCATTAATCGCCACGTTCCATTCGATGGCGTCACCCTGCAGGTAGCTGAAATGACAGTTGGTAATCTTTACGCCATCCATCTGGTTATGAAACCCCTGGCGCAGGATTGCATAGTTGGCTTTAGTGACCCGCAGGTTGTCGATCAGCAGATTACGCATCACCCGCTTTTGTTTACCGCCAATGTAGATCTGGGTCACCGGGCCATAGCCGCTCATCGCCAGGCCCTGGATCACGCAGTCAGAACCGCGCACGTCGAGGGTGATGTTTTCGCTGCGCCCCTTCCCTTCCCCGATTACCTTGCTGCCATCCTGCAATACCAGCCGCCCGCGGCCATTGCCGGTCATCGCACCGAGAATGCGCAGGGTTTTGCCCTCGGGAATAAAAATGGCGGCGTTGATGTTCTCGCAGGTGACGTCCGCAGGTACCACAACGGTATCACCCTCGGTAAAAGCCTTCTTAAATGCGGCAATTCCGTCACGAAGGTCATACCGGCTGATCTCCACCGTGGCAGCGTTTTTGGCGGCCCGAACGCCGACCAGCGGCGCGGCCGCCAGCACGGAACAGGTGGTGACAAACGCGCGTCGCGTCATCTCTTTCGGCATATCGCCTCCGTTTAAAGCGTGTGTAGCAGAGTGGCTAACTGTCGATTGATAAGGTGTTGATTGAAATCGGTCTCCACCTTTTTGCGCGCATTGTGCAGCACAGGCGAGAGCTCCTGATGGGCAATCGCGGCAAACTGTTCAAGCTGGTTAGCCAGCGCCTCCGCATTGTTCTCCTCCACCAGCCAGCCGGAATGGCCTGGTTCGATCAGTTCAGGAATACCGCTATGCACCGTGGACAGGACCGGTATACCCACCGCCATGGCTTCCATCAGCGCAACCGGGATCCCCTCCATATCACCGTCTGCGCCGGTAACAGACGGAAGTAAAAAGATATCGGCGGCATCGAGCATGGCTTTGACCTCATGGCTGGGCTTGAACCCTGGCATCTCGACATGCGCCTCCAGCTCATACTGTTCGATCAGGGTGCGCAGCCGGCGCTCCCAGGGGCCAATGCCCAGAATACGGTAGCGAAAATCCACCCCACGCGCTTTCAGCTGGCGGCAGGCTTCGATTGCCACGTGTAGCCCTTTTTTCTCCGTCAGACGTGCAACAGAGATGATTTGCAGTGGGCTTCCCGGCGTTTTAACCGGCCGCTGGGTAAAGCGCTGCATATCCACGCCCATGCGCGAAACGGTGATTTTCTCCGGCGGACAGCCCATGGTTTTGAGCCGCCCGGCCCACAGTTCGCTGATGGGCAGCATCATGTCGCCGCGCTGAAAGAGCCGCTGGTATTCAGGTGTATAGTGGTTCAGCACCTCACGGCTGGAGATATCAATGCCGTGAAAGACGGTGGCGATTTTCCCCTCAATAACGCCCAGCTCGCGCAGCTTGGCCGCCGTCACGCCTGCCGGACCGAAGTGGGCGATAAACACATCCGCACGCCAGGGACGCTGCGTCTGGCCGCAAATGGCGGAGAGGATCAGATTGCGCGACTCGGCGCCATAGCGGGAGATATTCAGCGCCTTCCAGGTGCCAGGGCGGTGCAGCCCGCGCAGGGTCTGGCGGGCGCGGTAACGCAGTTTCGCAAGCCGGCCCTGGGGCTCATCCTGCAGCCCGCGGGTTTTGCTGGCGAGGTCATACTGCGTCCATGCGGCGTGGGTATTTTGCGTATCGCCCTTTTGCAGGGCGATAATCTCCACGTCATATCCCATATCGATAAAGGCGGTGATCTGGTTAAGCACAAACGTTTCAGAGGAGAGCGGGAATTTCAGTAAGAAGAAACCAACCTTCATTTGCCCTCCCCGACCCGATCCAGTACCGATTTCACCATTTTGATGCCGTTTTCACGTTCGGCTTTCACCGCTACCGCCAGGCGTTCGTTGATGGCTGGCAGCTGGCCGAGGGTATCGCCGACCATTGCCCCCAGGGAGCCGTCCAGCAGATGACGAATATCCACCGCCATCTCCGGCATGCCCAGCTGCTGCATGATCCCGGCAGACTTGTGTTCGTAGTTAATCGCGATGGCCGGGGTGCCGAAGTTCATAGAGATAATGGCCGAATGCAGACGGGTGCCTACGGTCAGATCGCACGCCCCCAGCAGCTTGCCCATCTCCAGATCGTTAAGTTCGTCCATCACCACGTGGTAGCGGGACGGATCGCTGACGTGCTGGCGCAGATTCAGCGCCACCATCCGGTCATCTTTGTTGTAGCTGTCGATGCCGGTACAGGTAGAGAGCGCCAGCACCTGATAGCCGCTGTCCAGCACCCGGTTGACCACCTCAGCAAAGGCTTTCTCATAGGCCGCCTGGGTGGTGCCAAGACGCTTATCAAACGGCGCCAGCTCGCGCAGGGTAATGGCGACGGTCTTCTGCTGCGCCGCCACGTTCAGCCAGTGCTGCACGGCATAGCTGGGGGTAAAATTCGCCTCCTGATGATCCACCAGCCAGGCGGTATCCACTCCCTGCTCTACCTTGCTTGTGTCGATCTCGCTACGCTGCATCAGATTCAGGCTCACCGACTCGCGCAGGATTAGCGCGTCACAGTGACCAAACACGTAGTTTGCCAGCTGATTGAACTGGGGATCCTGGAACGGACCGACGCTGTGACCGACCATAAACAGCGGCTTTTTCGCCATAAAGGTGCAGAGCGCATGCTCGAACTGCGGCACGCCGTAAAGGTCGACAAAAAAGGATCCGCCCACCTGAATAATGGCGTCGTAGCCGGAGAGCAGACGGACAAAATCGGTAAAGCCCTGGGCAATGGCAATATTACGCAGCTTGCCGGTGTCGGTCACACGTGACAGCAGCACCTGGTGCTGATAGCGGCGGCGCAGCACCTTTTTCACCCGGCCCATCACGCCCGCGGCGCTGTTATGCTGCTTCATCTGGCTGTAGAGCGGATCGCCCATCACCGGGCGGTTCAGTAGCCAGGAGGAGCTGACCGGATAACGGCTCATCACATCCACTTCTGTCTCAGGGGAGAGGGTGTAAATCGCATCCAGCAGGCCGCGCAGAATGGCGCTGTCACCGCGGTTGCCACAGGTATGGTTGCCCAGAATCAATAATTTCATAATAACCTCTTAAAAAATTCCCCTCCCCAACGGAGAGGGGGAGGAAATAATTAACCTGCGCGAAGCAGCGTTTTCATCTTTTCGTTGCGGCAGAACTGGCGCTTGATCTCCACCACCAGCGCGTTCCGCGACAGCACAATCATCACCGCGAAGGCCAGGGCACCCGCGGCGACCTGCACCGCCAGCAACGCCGCCAGCGGCAAATGGCCTTGCAGGGCCAGCCCTAAGCCATAGCTCACGGCAAGGGTTGGCAGTGAGAGGTAAAACGGCAGCCAGAGGCTCAGGATGTACTGGGGGGTGCGGAGGCCCAGCACGGTCTAAAACATCACGAAGTAGCTCAGGATGGTGTGGACAATCAGCACAAGCAGGAAGCCCAGCGTAACGCCCATCGCGCCTGCCAGAGAACCGCCGATAACGATCGCCGGAATAAACAGAAAGGTTTTGAAGACGTTAAATTTAAAGCTGATATCGACGCGGGCTTTTGCCAT
>NZ_JBBCPK010000088.1:0-18388 GCF_037150775.1 Leclercia sp. M50 | reverse complement strand
CAGATTAAGCCTGTCGAACCGCAGATTCATGTTCCACTGCGGGTCGGTACCCAGGATCACGCTGGCCTGCCCGGTGAGGGTACTGTCATTAGCCTGCAAATTGAGTTGATTGAGCGCGAGCTGTTTCTGCTCCTCGCGCCACTGAACCTGTAAGGTGCCCTGCCCGCTGATGCCCTGCGCCGGCAGATCGACGCCGGTGAGTTGCCAGGTGAGCTGCTCAATGTCGGCGCTCAGCAGATGTGGATAGTCAGAGGCGTTGACGTTAGCGCTAAATGCGAGGTTCAGATCGCGCTGATTGCGGTTCACGCGGGCGCTAAAATCGATTTTGCCTTTGTGGTGTTCATCCTGTTCCATCTGCAGGTTGAGATTGCGAACCGTGACCTGTTCATCCCCCTCGTGCTGGAACACCAGCAGGCTGTCAGCCACCTTCAGACGGCCAATATCGAATGACCAGCCGGTATCCTCGGCTTTATCCGGCAGCGTGTTTTCACGCGGGGCCACCGGCGCATCGGCATTACGTACCGCTTCAGACTGCGGGGTCAGCTGGATCACCGCCCCTTTGAGCATCACCTCATTGACCTGCAGCTGATGCGACAGCAGCGGCATCAACGCCACGTCGAGGCGCATATTGTCGGCAGTCACCATCGGCACCGACGCCCCCGGCGCGGTGAGGGACATGCGTCCGGAAAGGATGCTAAGCTGCGGCCAGACGTGCCAGCGCAGCGGGCCATCCAGCTTCAGGACATAGCCGCTGCGCGCCTCCACCTGACGCACCATGTAGGTGCGAAAGTCATTGGGATTGACCAACAGAACCAACGCTGACAGGCCAGCAATCAGCACCACCAGCAAAATCATCAGCGTTGTCAGAACTCTTCTCATGGCTTCCTCAATGGACCGGATTTAAGCTCAATCTTTATCAATACGACTGGCGACAGCACCCTGCTGATCGCGATATTTAGCATCCTGGCGGCGGTTGTAAGGACGTGCCGCCGGGCCGGTTAACGGCTCGAAACTCAACGCGCCAATCATCATGCCCGGACGCAGCGCCAGGGGCAGTTTACCGGCGTTGAAGAACTCCAGCACGATACGCCCTGACCAGCCCGGATCGATACGGTGCGCGGTCACGTGTACCATCAGCCCCAGACGCGCCAGCGACGAACGTCCGTCGAGCCAGCCAACCAGATCCGCAGGCAGGGTGATGGATTCAAAGGTGACGGCCAGCGCCAGTTCACCCGGATGTAAATAGAACGCCTCGCCGTCGTCCAGCACGATTTCGTCGCTCATCACCCGATCGAGTGCGGCGCTGACTTCATCTTTCGGCCCACTGAGGTCGATAAAGGGCGCGGTATGGCCGCTAAAGGTACGAAACTTATTCCCCAGACGGACATCGACAGTCACGCCGTTAATGCGCTCGACTGGCGGGCGCGGGGTAATGCTCAGACGTCCTTCGTCCAGCCAGGCTTCAATATCTCGGTCACAAAGACGCATCACTTTCTCCTTTCGTGCAGCGCGCCCTCAGGCCACCAGAGCCGGAGGGCGAACCCGGTTATCTTTGAACGGTACACAATTCGCGCGTGTTATTCAAAAAACTGGCTGATTTTCGCTTTCAGAATATCAATAGCGATGCGGTTTTTACCTCCGCGCGGCACGATGATATCGGCGTACTGTTTGGACGGTTCAATAAACTGCAGGAACATTGGGCGGACCGTTTTCTGGTATTGCGCCATCACCGAATCCATTGAGCGGCCGCGTTCGTTCACGTCGCGTTTGATGCGGCGCATCAGGCAGATATCCAGCGGGGTGTCGACAAAAATCGAGAAGTTCATGGATTCGCGCAGACGGGCGTCGGTGAGCAGCAGGATCCCTTCGAGGATAATGACCTTTTTCGGCGCAATGCGCACGGTTTCTTGCAGACGGGTGTGTTCAACATAGCTATAGACGGGCAGCTCAATGGCGGTACCGTTCTTCAGGGCCTGAAGATGCTGGAATAACAAGCTGTGGTCCATCGCGCTGGGATGGTCATAGTTGGTCTTGACACGCTCTTCCATCGACAGATGGCTTTGATCTTTGTAATAGCTGTCTTCTGGAATAACGCCGATGTGCTCATCACCGACCTGTTCACGTAATTCACGGTAAAGCGTACTGGCAATGAGACTTTTACCTGAAGCCGATGCGCCGGCGATGCCTATAATGACGCACTGATGAGACTTATCAGTCATAAATTTTGCGACCTGAGTAACCTGGATGTAAGGAAGGACGACGCCTGAGCGTCAAACGCGGCAATTATAGGGATTTCATCGGCCTGATACCAGCCGAATAGAAATGTTATGCGAGACACGTTCAAAGTCCGGGCAGATTACTCCTGATACAAATTTTTTCGGCTACTTTTCCAGCGCCAAAGATGAATTTTTTGCAGGATAAGTATTTAATAATGCTGTGATGTCAATTTATGAGCGCATACCATATAAATTGTAAATTGTTTGTACTAGCATGATCAAAATTAAAAAATGAACTCGTCTGGAGAAGACTCCTGGCGGCATGGTGTCTTCGGATAGAGCGGTAATGAATAAAAAATACCAGCGCGTTTTGGTCACTACGCCACATCCTTTACTACGGCTTGTCAGTCTTGGACTGGTTACCTTTATATTCACACTTTTCTCGCTCGAATTAACGCGTTTAGGCACTTTTTTAGCACCTTTATGGTTCCCGACCTCAATTATGATGGTGGCGTTTTACCGCCACGCCGGAAAGATGTGGCCCGGGATCGCCCTCGCCTGTAGCGTCGGGAATATCTTCGCCACCTGGCTTATCTTCTCCTGGGACACCGTCAACCTGTGGTACACGGGCATCAACGTTGTGGAGGCCTTTGCCGGTGCTTTACTGCTGCGCAAACTGCTCCCCGCCTACAACCCCTTACAGAATCTCGGAGACTGGATCCGTCTGGCGATCGGCAGCGCGCTTATCCCGCCCCTGCTGGGCGGCGTACTGGTCTGGCTGCTGGTCCCAAGCGACGAGCCGCTGCGCAGCTTTATGGTCTGGGTGCTGTCAGAATCTGTCGGCTCGCTGGCGCTGGTGCCATTAGGCCTGCTGTTTAAGCCGCACTATCTGCTGCGCCATCGCAACCCGCGCCTGCTGTTTGAAACCCTGCTGACCATGGCAGTGACGCTGCTTCTGAGCTGGATCGCTCTGCATTTTTTGCCCTGGCCCTTTACGGCCATCATTGTTCTGCTGATGTGGAGCGCCGTGCGTCTGCCGCGTCTTGAAGCCTTCCTGGTCTTCCTGGTGACGGTAATGATGGTGTCGTTGATGATTGCCAAAAATCCGGTTCCGCTGACCACGCAAAATTTTGGCGCGATGACCAACGCCCCATGGTTGCCCTTCCTGATGATGCTGCTGCCCGCCAACGTAATGACGATGGTGATGTACGCATTTCGCGCCGAGCGTAAGCACATTACCGAGAGCGAAGAGCGTTTTCGCAATGCGATGGAGTATTCCGTTATCGGTATGGCGCTGGTCAGCACCGACGGGCAGTGGCTGCAGGCGAACAAAGCGCTGTGTCAGTTCCTCGGCTACTCCCAGTCCGAGCTGCGTTCCCTTAGCTTCCAGCAACTTACCTGGCCGGAAGATTTAGAGAGCGATCTGGAGCAACTGGATCAACTGCTGCAAGGCAAAATCAACAGTTACTCGCTGGAAAAGCGTTACTACACCCGTAGCGGCGAGGTGGTCTGGGCTCTGCTCGCGGTCTCCCTGGTACGTCACGCCGATGGTACCCCGCTCTACTTTATTGCCCAGATTGAAGATATTAACGACCTCAAGCATACCGAGTGGGTGAACAAGCGACTGATGGAACGTATTACGCTTGCCAACGAGGCTGGCGGAATTGGTATCTGGGAGTGGGACGTCAAACCCAACGTTATCAGCTGGGATAAGCGCATGTTCGAGCTGTATGAAGTGCCTGCCCATGTTAAACCCACCTGGCAGCTCTGGCATGAGTGCATGCTGCCGGAAGATCGTGCCATGGCGGAACAGGTGGTGCGGGATTCGCTGGCGGCCCGCGTTCCGTTCAAGCTGGAGTTCCGTATCCGGGTAAAAGACGGTATCCGCCATATTCGCGCCCTGGCGAACCGGGTGCTGAATAAGCAAGGTGAAGTGGAACGCCTGCTTGGTATCAATATGGATATGACCGAGGTGAAAGAGCTGAACGAGGCGCTGTTCCAGGAAAAAGAGCGCCTGCATATTACCCTCGACTCCATCGGCGAAGCGGTGCTCTGTACCGATATCAATATGAACGTCACCTTTATGAACCCGGTGGCGGAGAAGATGAGCGGCTGGCTGCAGGAAGAGGCGCTGTCCCAGCCGATCCTCTCGGTCCTGCATATCACCTTCGGCGATAACGGCCCGCTGATGGAGAACATCCACAGCGGAGATATGTCCCGTAGCGATATCGAACAGGATGTGGTGCTGCACAGCCGCAACGGCGGCAGCTACGATATTCACTACAGCATTACCCCGCTAAGCACCCTCGACGGGCAGAACATCGGCTCGGTGCTGGTTATTCAGGACGTTACCGAATCGCGTAAAATGCTGCGCGAGCTGAGCTATAACGCCTCTCATGATGCCCTTACCCACCTGGCGAACCGCGTCAGTTTTGAGGCTTCCCTTAAGCGGATGTTGCACACCGTGCAGGAGACGCGCCAGCGTCACGCGCTGGTGTTTATCGATCTGGACCGCTTTAAAGCCGTCAACGACACCGCAGGCCACGCGGCGGGGGATGCGCTGCTGCGGGAGCTCTCCTCCCTGATGCTGAGCATGCTGCGTTCTACCGATATGCTGGCCCGTCTGGGCGGGGATGAGTTTGGCCTGCTGCTGCCGGACTGCAACACCGAAAGCGCGCGCTATATTGCCGGTCGTATCATCGACGCCATCAATGGGTATCACTTTATGTGGGAGGGCCGCCTGCACCGCATCGGCGCCAGCGCCGGGATCACCCAGATCGACGAGCGCAATAACCAGGCCTCAGAGGTGATGTCCCAGGCCGATATCGCCTGCTACTCGTCGAAGAACAGTGGCCGTGGCGTGGTGACGGTGTATGAACCGCAACAGGAGCGAATGCTGAACGCGCCGGGCACCATCTCGCTGGACGAGCAGTGGCACATGATCAAAGACAATCATCTGCTGATGATTGCCCGCAGCGTCGCCTCGCCGCGCATCCCTGAAAGCAGCACCTTCTGGATGCTTGCCCTGCGCCTGTGGACCAACGACGGCGAGATGCTCGAAGAGCAGGCTTTCCGGGCGGGGCTGGCGGAGCCGGAGTTAATCCACGCCCTGGACAGACGTATTTTGCAGGAGTTTTTCCGCAACTTCGCCACCCCATTGACCAACAAAGGCACCGGGGTCGCCCTGCCGCTCTCCATGGCCGGTCTTGCCAGCGCCACGCTGGTGGATGAACTGCTGGAGATGCTGCGCGCCTGTCCGCTGCAGCCGCGACTGCTGCATCTGATCGTTAACGTCAGCGTCCTGACGCAGGAGGATGACAATACCCACCACAATCTGCAGAAGCTGCGTGAAGCCGGATGCCGTATCATCCTGAGCCATGTGGGCCGCGAGATGGAGGTGTTCAACCACCTGAGTGCGCAGATGGCCGATTATCTCCTCCTCGATCCCGAGCTGGTGGCGAACGTTCATGGAAATCTGATGGATGAGATGCTGGTGACCATTATCCAGGGCCACGCCCAGCGGCTGGGCATCAAAACAATCGCCGGGCCGAGCAATCAACCGATCATGATGGATACCCTCTCCGGCATTGGCATCGACTATATCTACGGCAATACCATTGGCGAGCCGCAGCCGCTGGAGCTGCTACTGAATACCAGCTATTTCGGCATCAACTGACGGCGACCAGCCGTCGGTATACCAGATATGCAGCAGGGCGTACGAGCGCCACGGCTGCCAGCGTTCAGCATAGCGGCGGATTTGCGCCGGCGTCATGCCGGCAAAGCGCTGCTTAATCAGATAATCGTCCGCCAGAAAGACATCTTTTGCCTGCCAGCCGCGCAGGGCAAAGTAGTTTGCCGTCCAGCGGCCAATTCCGGGCCGGGTCTGTAACCCTTTAATCGCGCTTTCAATATCGGCCGGGGTCTCTGTCGGGAAATCCCCCGCCATGACCGACCGGGCCAGATGGATCAGCGACTCTGCGCGTTTCAGCGGCATGCCCAGCGCTTTCAGTGCCAGCGGATCGGTTTGTGCTACCGCGGCAGGCGTCGGGAAACAGCAATAGCCCGGCGCCTCCGGCAGGGGTTCACCACAGAGCGCCACCAGCTTCGCGGTGAGTTTCGCGGCCATGGCCACGCTGACCAACTGCCCGAGGATGGCGCGCACGCCCTGCTCCCAGGTATCCATCGAGCCCGGCAGGCGCAGGCCAGGCCGCGCGGCGCCGAGCGAGCCCAGCGCCTGAGCGATCTGCTGCGGATCGCAGTGCAAATCGAACAGGCGGGTAAGCCGTGCCAGGCACAGTTCAGCGATGGGCAGCAGGCCCTCGCTGAGCCCTACTTCCAGCGTGCCCCCGGGCTGTGGCGTAACGCGGATCAGCCCCCGGTGTCCCAGGCAGGCAAAACTGCGGGTGTAGTCGGTGGGGGTCACGGTTTCAATCCCGGCAACCGCGCGATCGCCGAGAAATTTCAACATCCATTGCCAGTCATAGGGCGGCTGCCAGGTGAGGGTAAACATCGTCGCTCCTTATTTTGTCCTGTCACAGCATAAACGGAGATTGCCACCTGCGCCTTGCTTTCATATTCCTGTTGTCGCCAGCCAGACATTTCGCTACAGTCTCGCCCCTTCTCAATGGCATGGGGACGCTGAAGTGTTTATCGGATTTGACTATGGCACCGCCAACTGTTCAGTTGCGGTGATGCAAAACGGGCAGCCGCAGCTGCTGAAAATGGAAAATAACAGCACGCTGTTGCCGTCGATGCTCTGCGCGCCGACCCGCGAGGCGGTGAGCGAGTGGCTGTACCGCCATCATCAGGTGCCGGCTACCGGCACAGAAACCCAGGCGCTGCTGCGTCGGGCTGTGAGCTTTAACCGCGAAGAAGATATCGACGTCACCCCGGCCAGCGTACAGTTTGGCCTCTCTTCCCTGGGTCACTACATTGAGGATCCGGAAGAGGTCTACTTTGTGAAGTCGCCAAAATCTTTCCTCGGCGCCAGCGGCCTGAAGCCGCAGCAGGTGGCGCTGTTTGAAGATCTGGTCTGCGCCATGATGCTGCATATTCGCCAGCAGGCCCAGACTCAGCTGACGGATACGATCACCCAGGCGGTGATTGGCCGGCCGATTAACTTCCAGGGGCTGGGCGGCGATGACGCGAATCAGCAGGCGCAGGGGATTCTGGAGCGCGCCGCGCAGCGCGCCGGTTTCCGCGATGTGGTATTCCAGTATGAGCCAGTCGCTGCCGGTCTCGATTTTGAGGCGACGCTTGAGAGCGAAAAACGGGTACTTGTCGTGGATATCGGCGGCGGAACCACCGACTGCTCGCTGCTGCTGATGGGCCCGCAGTGGCATCAGCGCCGGGATCGCGAGAACAGCCTGCTGGGGCACAGCGGCTGTCGTATTGGCGGTAATGACCTGGACATCGCCCTGGCCTTTAAGAGCCTGATGCCGCTGCTCGGCATGGGCGGGCAGACAGAAAAAGGCACCGCGCTTCCGATCCTGCCGTGGTGGAACGCCGTGGCGATAAACGATGTGCCGGCGCAAAGCGAATTCTACAGTGTCGCCAATGGCCGTTTTCTTAACGATCTGATCCGCGACGCTCAGGATGGCGACAAAGTGGCGCTGTTGCATAAAGTGTGGCGTCAACGTCTGAGCTACCGGGTGGTACGCAGCGCGGAAGAGAGCAAAATTGCCCTCTCCGAGGCCGCAGAACACGCCGTAACGCTGCCGTTCATCAGCGATGAGCTGGCGACGGCCATCAGCCAGCAGGGGCTGGAGGCGGCGCTGGCGCATCCGTTACAGCGCATCCTCGAGCAGGTGCAGTTGGCGCTGGATAACGGCAATGAGAAGCCGGACGTGATCTACCTGACCGGCGGCAGCGCCCGTTCGCCGCTGATCAAAAAAGCCCTGGCGCAGCAGTTGCCGGGCATCCCGATTGCCGGGGGTGATGATTTTGGCTCTGTCACCGCCGGGCTGGCGCGCTGGGCGCAGGTGGTCTTCAGCTAGGGTGGAAATGCCGGGCGGCGCTTCGCTTGCCCGGCCTACAATACTCTTCCGCAAGGAGAGTATGTCGTTTGTGTAGGCCGGGTAAGGCGCAGCCACCACCCGGCATGCAGACCGCACCGGCCTTGCCCCGCGCCATTCGGACAATTCCCGACAGTCTTTCATATTTCCTCCATTTTTCCGCTCAATTGCCTCACTAAACTAGTATTATTTTCCGCACTGTTTCAGGACGAGAACATATAACGATGAAAGGCCGCAATAAATCCCGCTGGGTAATCGCCGCTGGCATCATTGTGGTGGCCCTTGCCGCCGCGTGGTACTGGCATCAACACGCTTCGGCTCCTGCCGGTGCATCCAGCCAGGCGCAGCGCCCGGCAGGCGGTGGACGTCACGGCATGCTCGGCGGCGCTCTGGCACCGGTTCAGGCCGCCACCGCAGTCAGTAAATCCGTGCCGCGTTATCTCTCCGGGCTCGGCACCATTACCGCCGCCAACACCGTCACCGTGCGCAGCCGCGTCGACGGGCAACTTATCGCCCTGCACTTCCAGGAAGGACAACAGGTGAAGGCTGGCGATCTGCTGGCCGAAGTCGATCCCAGCCAGTTCAAGGTTGCGCTGGCCCAGGCCCAGGGACAGCTGGCTAAAGATCAGGCCACCCTTGCTAATGCCCGCCGGGATCTGGCCCGTTATCAGCAGCTGGTGAAAACCAACCTCGTCTCCCGCCAGGAGCTCGACGCCCAGCAGGCGCTGGTGAGCGAAAGCATGGGGACCATTAAGGCAGACCAGGCCGCCGTCGCCAGCGCGCAGCTCCAGCTCGACTGGAGCCGCATCACCGCCCCTATCGACGGACGCGTGGGATTAAAACAGGTGGATATCGGCAACCAGATCTCCAGCGGCGATACCACCGGGATAGTGGTGCTCACCCAGACCCACCCTATCGATCTGGTCTTCACCCTGCCGGAGAGCGATATCGCCACCATTATCCAGGCACAGAAAGCCGGTAAAAACTTAACCGTGGAGGCCTGGGATCGCGCCAACAAGCAGAAGCTCAGCGACGGCACCCTGCTGAGCCTCGATAACCAGATCGACACCACCACCGGCACCATCAAGCTGAAAGCACGGTTTAACAATCAGGACGACGCCCTGTTCCCGAACCAGTTTGTTAACGCCCGCATGCTGGTCGCTACCGAAGAGAATGCGGTGGTGATCCCAACGGCAGCGTTGCAGATGGGTAACGAAGGCAACTTCGTCTGGGTGCTGAACAGTGACAACAAGGTCAGCAAGCACCTGGTGAAACCGGGCATTCAGGACAGCCAGAGCGTGGTCATTGCCGCCGGGCTGTCGGCAGGCGACCGCGTGGTGACCGACGGCATCGACCGTCTGACCGAAGGGGCAAAAGTGGAGGTCGTAGAATCCCACGCCGACACCCCTGCCGATCCTGGCAAACGCGAAGCTAAAAAACAGGGAGAGAACGCCTGATGCAGGTGATGCCCCCGAGCGCTACAGGCGGGCCGTCGCGTCTGTTTATCCTGCGCCCTGTCGCCACCACCCTGCTGATGGTGGCGATCCTGCTGGCGGGGATCATTGGCTACCGCTTCCTGCCGGTCTCTGCCCTGCCGGAAGTGGATTACCCCACCATTCAGGTGGTGACGCTCTACCCCGGCGCCAGCCCGGATGTCGTCACTTCCGCCATCACCGCCCCGCTGGAGCGCCAGTTTGGGCAGATGTCGGGCCTGAAGCAGATGTCCTCCCAAAGCTCCGGCGGCGCGTCGGTGGTGACGTTACAGTTCCAGCTCAGCCTGTCGCTGGATGTCGCCGAGCAGGAGGTGCAGGCCGCCATCAACGCTGCCACCAACCTGCTGCCGTCCGACCTGCCTAACCCGCCGGTCTACAGCAAGGTGAACCCGGCGGATCCGCCGATCATGACCCTCGCCGTCACCTCCTCTGCCATGCCGATGACCCAGGTGGAAGATATGGTGGAAACCCGCGTGGCGCAGAAGATCTCCCAGGTCTCCGGCGTCGGGCTGGTGACCCTCTCCGGCGGCCAGCGTCCGGCGGTTCGCGTGAAGCTCAACGCCCAAGCGATCGCCTCCCTGGGGTTGACCAGCGAAACCATCCGCACCGCCATCACTAAGGCCAACGTTAACTCGGCGAAAGGCTCACTCGATGGTCCGACCCGGGCGGTGACCCTCTCCGCTAACGATCAGATGCAGTCCGCGGATGAGTATCGTCAGCTGATTGTCGCCTACCAGAACGGGGCGGCGATCCGGCTTGGCGACGTGGCGACCGTCGAGCAGGGGGCAGAAAACAGCTGGCTCGGGGCGTGGGCCAACAAACAGCAGGCGATCGTGATGAACGTCCAGCGCCAGCCGGGGGCGAATATCATCGATACCGCCGACAGCATTCGTGCGATGCTGCCCACCCTTATCGATAGTCTGCCAAAATCGGTGAGCGTTAAGGTGCTGTCGGATCGCACCACCAACATTCGCGCCTCGGTGAGCGATACCCAGTTTGAACTGATGCTGGCGATTGCGCTGGTGGTAATGATCATCTACCTGTTCCTGCGCAACGTTCCGGCGACCATTATTCCGGCGGTGGCGGTGCCCCTGTCGCTGGTGGGCACTTTCGCCGTGATGGTGTTCCTCGACTTCTCGATCAATAACCTGACGCTGATGGCC
Organism: Leclercia sp. M50; assembly: GCF_037150775.1. Lineage (NCBI taxonomy): Bacteria > Pseudomonadati > Pseudomonadota > Gammaproteobacteria > Enterobacterales > Enterobacteriaceae > Leclercia > Leclercia sp. M50. The sequence continues at coordinate 7,502 of NZ_JBBCPK010000088.1, read as the reverse complement.
CTGACCATCGCCACCGGCTTTGTGGTGGATGACGCTATCGTGGTAATCGAGAACATCTCCCGCTATATCGAAAAAGGCGAAAAACCGCTGGCGGCGGCGCTGAAGGGGGCCGGTGAGATCGGCTTCACCATTATCTCCCTCACCTTCTCGTTAATTGCGGTGCTGATCCCGCTGCTGTTTATGGGCGATATCGTCGGGCGTCTGTTCCGGGAGTTTGCGGTGACGCTGGCGGTGGCGATTTTAATCTCAGCGGTGGTCTCCCTGACCCTGACGCCGATGATGTGCGCCCGCATGCTGAGCCATGAATCCCTGCGCAAGCAGAACCGCTTCTCCCGCGCCTCGGAGCGGATGTTCGAGCGCATTATTGCCGCCTATGGCCGCCTGCTGGCCAAAGTGCTGAACCATCCGTGGGCGACCCTCGGCGTGGCGCTCGGCACCCTGGCCCTGAGCGTGCTGCTGTGGGTGATGATCCCGAAAGGCTTCTTCCCAATCCAGGATAACGGCATCATTCAGGGTACGTTGCAGGCGCCGCAGTCGGTATCGTTCGCCAGCATGGCCCAGCGCCAGCAGGCGGTCTCAGAAGCGATCATGAAAGATCCGGCGGTGGAGAGCCTGACCTCGTTCGTCGGCGTTGATGGCACCAACCCGTCCCTCAATAGCGCTCGCCTGCAAATCAACCTCAAGCCGCTGGACGATCGCGACGACCGGGTGAACACGGTGATCGACCGACTGCAAAATGCAGTGGCGAAGGTGCCTGGCGTGGAGCTCTACCTGCAGCCGACTCAGGATCTGACCATCGACACCACGGTGAGCCGCACTCAGTATCAGTTTACGTTGCAGGCCACCAGCCTCGACGCGCTCAGCACCTGGGTGCCGCAGCTGGTGGATGAGCTCCAGCAGCTGCCGCATCTCTCGGACGTCAGCAGCGACTGGCAGGACAAAGGCCTGGCGGCCTATATCAATGTCGATCGCGACAGCGCCAGCCGGCTGGGCATTAGCATGGCGGATGTGGATAACGCCCTGTACAACGCCTTCGGCCAGCGCCTGATCTCCACCATCTATACCCAGGCTAACCAGTACCGGGTGGTGCTGGAGCACGATACCCGGCAGACGCCGGGGCTGGCAGGACTGGATTCGGTGCGCCTGACCAGCAAAGAGGGCGGGATTGTGCCCCTGAATGCAATTGCCAAAGTGGAAGAGCGCTTTACGCCGCTGGCGGTGAACCATCTGGATCAGTTCCCCTCCACCACCATCTCGTTTAACGTGCCGGACGACTACTCGCTGGGCGAAGCGATTCAGGCCATTACCGATACGGAAAAACGTCTCAGCTTCCCGACCGATATCCAGACCCACTTCCAGGGCAGTACGCTGGCGTTCCAGGCGGCGCTCGGGAGCACCATCTGGCTGATCGTGGCCGCGGTAGTGGCGATGTACATCGTGCTGGGGGTGCTCTATGAGAGCTTTATTCATCCCATCACCATTCTCTCGACCCTGCCCACCGCGGGTGTGGGTGCATTGCTGGCGCTGATGCTGGCGGGCAACGAGCTGGATGTGATTGCCATCATCGGCATTATCCTGCTGATCGGCATCGTCAAGAAGAACGCCATCATGATGATCGACTTTGCCCTTGCCGCCGAGCGCGAGCAGGGAATGCCGCCGCGGGAGGCGATCTATCAGGCCTGTCTGCTGCGTTTCCGTCCGATCCTGATGACCACTCTCGCGGCGCTGCTCGGTGCCCTGCCGCTGATGCTCAGTACCGGGGTCGGGGCCGAACTGCGCCGTCCGTTGGGGATTGGCATGGTGGGCGGGCTGCTGGTGAGCCAGGTGTTAACCCTCTTTACCACGCCGGTGATCTATCTGCTCTTTGACCGCCTGGCCCTGTGGAGCAAAAGCCGCTTCCCGAAACGTGAAGAAGAGGAGGCGTAAGTGAAGTTTTTCGCCCTCTTCATTTACCGCCCGGTGGCGACGATTTTAATCTCCCTCGCCATCACCCTCTGCGGCGTGCTCGGCTTCCGGCTGCTGCCGGTGGCCCCGCTGCCGCAGGTGGATTTCCCGGTGATCATGGTCAGCGCCTCGCTGCCCGGCGCCTCCCCGGAAACGATGGCCTCGTCGGTGGCAACGCCGCTGGAGCGCTCGCTCGGGCGCATCGCCGGGGTCAACGAGATGACCTCCAGCAGCTCCCTCGGCAGTACGCGCATCATTCTGGAGTTTAACTTTAACCGCGACATCAACGGCGCGGCGCGCGACGTGCAGGCGGCGATCAACGCCGCGCAAAGCCTGCTCCCGAGCGGCATGCCGAGCCGTCCGACCTACCGCAAAGCCAATCCGTCCGATGCGCCGATTATGATCCTGACGCTCACCTCGGACACCTACTCCCAGGGGCAGCTGTACGACTTCGCCTCCACCCAGCTGGCGCAGACCATCGCCCAGATCGAGGGCGTGGGCGATGTGGACGTCGGCGGCAGCTCCCTGCCCGCGGTGCGCGTGGGGCTGAACCCGCAGGCGCTCTTTAACCAGGGCGTCTCGCTGGATGACGTGCGCAGCGCCATCAGCAACGCCAACGTGCGCAGGCCGCAAGGGTCGGTGGAGGATGGCAGCCGCCGCTGGCAGATCCAGACCAACGACGAGCTGAAGACCGCGGAGGAATATCAGCCCTTAATCATCCACTACAATAACGGCGCGGCGGTGCGCTTAAGCGACGTGGCAAGCGTCACCGACTCGGTGCAGGACGTGCGCAACGCCGGGATGACCAACGCTAAGCCCGCCATTTTGCTGATGATCCGCAAACTGCCGGAAGCCAACATTATTGAGACGGTGAACAGCATCCGCGCCCGTCTGCCGGAGCTGCAGGAGACCATTCCGGCGGCCATCGATCTGCAGATTGCCCAGGATCGCTCCCCCACCATTCGCGCCTCGCTCGAAGAGGTAGAGCAAACGCTGATTATCTCGGTGGCGCTGGTGATCCTGGTGGTATTTCTCTTCCTACGCTCCGGGCGGGCGACGCTGATCCCAGCGGTGGCGGTCCCGGTGTCGCTGATTGGCACCTTCGCCGCCATGTACCTGTGCGGCTTTAGCCTCAACAATTTGTCTCTGATGGCCCTGACCATCGCCACCGGCTTTGTGGTGGATGACGCCATCGTGGTGCTGGAGAACATCTCCCGCCACCTCGAAGCGGGGATGAAACCGCTGCAGGCGGCGTTGCAAGGCTCGCGTGAAGTGGGCTTTACGGTGCTCTCCATGAGTCTCTCCCTGGTGGCGGTGTTCCTGCCCCTGCTGCTGATGGACGGACTGCCGGGGCGTCTGCTGCGTGAGTTTGCGGTCACGCTGTCGGTGGCGATAGGTATATCGTTGCTGGTGTCGCTGACGCTCACGCCGATGATGTGCGGCTGGATGCTGAAACGCAGCCCGCCTCAGTCGCAGCCGCGCAATCGGGGCTTTGGTCGGATGCTGATGGCGTTGCAGTCGGGCTACGGTAAATCGCTGAAGTGGGTGCTGAACCACACCCGGATCGTCGGGCTGGTGCTGATTGGCACCATCGCCCTCAACGTCTGGATGTATATCACCATCCCGAAAACTTTCTTCCCGGAGCAGGACACGGGGGTGCTGATGGGGGGAATTCAGGCCGACCAGAGCATCTCCTTCCAGGCGATGCGCGGCAAATTGCAGGATTTCATGAAGATCATCCGCGAAGACAAAGCCGTGGATAACGTCACCGGCTTTACCGGCGGCTCGCGGGTCAACAGCGGGATGATGTTTATCACCCTCAAGCCCCGTGACGAGCGTAACGAAACTGCGCAGCAGGTGATCGACCGCCTCAGGGGCGCGCTTTCGAAAGAGCCGGGAGCAAATATGTTCCTGGTGGCGGTGCAGGATATCCGCGTGGGCGGGCGCCAGTCGAATGCCAGCTACCAGTACACCCTGCTGTCAGACGATCTTGCAGCCCTCAGAGAGTGGGAGCCGAAGATCCGCAAAGCGCTGGCAGCGCTGCCGGAGCTGGCGGACGTTAACTCCGACCAGCAGGACAACGGCGCGGAGATGGCCCTGACCTACGATCGCGAAACCATGTCGCGGCTGGGGATTGACGTCAGCGCCGCCAACAGCCTGCTGAATAACGCCTTCGGCCAGCGGCAGATCTCCACCATCTATCAGCCGATGAACCAGTACAAGGTGGTGATGGAGGTCGATCCCCGCTATACGCAGGATATCAGCGCTCTGGATAAGATGTTTGTGATTAATAACGACGGTAAGGCGATCCCGCTCTCCTATTTCGCCCGCTGGCAGCCCGCTAATGCGCCGCTGTCGGTCAACCATCAGGGGCTGTCGGCGGCCTCGACCGTGTCGTTTAACCTGCCGACCGGCAAATCCCTCTCGGAAGCGAGCGACGCCATCAACCGCGCCATGACCCAGCTTGGGGTGCCGTCCACCGTGCGCGGCAGCTTTGCCGGCACCGCCCAGGTATTCCAGGAGACCATGAACTCGCAGGTGATCCTGATTCTGGCGGCGATCGCCACGGTCTATATCGTGCTTGGGGTGCTGTATGAGAGCTATATTCATCCGCTGACGATCCTCTCCACCCTGCCCTCGGCGGGCGTGGGCGCCTTGCTGGCGCTGGAGCTGTTTGGCGCCCCGTTCAGCCTGATTGCGTTGATCGGTATTATGCTGTTAATCGGCATCGTGAAGAAAAACGCCATCATGATGGTCGACTTTGCCCTGGAGGCGCAGCGCAACGGCAACATGACGCCGCAGGAGGCGATCTTCCAGGCCTGTCTACTGCGTTTTCGCCCGATTATGATGACCACCCTGGCGGCGCTGTTCGGTGCTCTGCCGCTGGTAATTTCCAGCGGGGATGGCGCGGAGCTGCGCCAGCCGCTGGGGATCACCATTGTTGGCGGGCTGGTGATGAGCCAGCTGCTGACGCTCTATACCACCCCGGTGGTCTATCTGTTCTTTGATCGCTTACGGGTGCGTTTTTCACGTAAACAGAAAGAGACGGTAACAGGCTAATGACGGATCTCCCCGCGAACGTTCGCTGGCAGCTGTGGATTGTCGCCTTCGGCTTCTTTATGCAGTCGCTGGATACGACTATCGTCAACACCGCCCTCCCCTCAATGGCGAAAAGCCTTGGGGAGAGCCCGCTGCATATGCATATGGTGATTGTCGCCTATGTGCTGACGGTAGCCGTGATGCTCCCCGCCAGCGGCTGGCTGGCGGACAAAGTGGGGGTGCGCAATATCTTCTTTACCGCCATCGTGCTCTTTACCGCAGGCTCCCTGTTCTGCGCCCGGGCGGAGACGCTCAACGAGCTGGTGATGGCCCGGGTGTTGCAGGGCGTCGGCGGCGCGATGATGGTGCCGGTAGGCAGGCTGACGGTGATGAAGATCGTCCCGCGAGAGCAGTACATGGCGGCGATGACCTTCGTGACCCTCCCCGGCCAGGTGGGGCCGCTGCTGGGCCCGGCGCTGGGCGGTGTTCTGGTGGAGTACGCCTCCTGGCACTGGATCTTCCTGATTAACCTGCCGGTGGGGATTATCGGGGCGATTGCCACCCTGATGTTGATGCCGAACTACAAAATGCAGACCCGGCGTTTCGATCTGGGTGGCTTTTTCCTGCTGGCGGCGGGGATGGCGACCCTGACCCTGGCGCTGGATGGGCAAAAGGGGCTCGGGATCTCCTCCCTGGCCCTCGCCGGACTGGTGGCCATCGGCGTGGTGTCGATTCTCTGGTATCTGTGGCACGCCCGGGGCAATGACCGGGCGCTGTTCAGCCTGACGCTGTTTAAGAACACCACCTACCGGCTGGGGCTGCTCGGCAGCCTGGCCGGACGCATCGGCAGCGGCATGCTGCCGTTTATGACCCCGGTCTTTTTGCAGATTGGCCTCGGCTTTTCGCCGTTTCATGCCGGGCTGATGATGATCCCGATGGTGCTCGGCAGCATGGGGATGAAGCGCATTGTCGTGCAGGTGGTGAACTACTTCGGTTATCGCCGGGTGCTGGTCGCCTCCACCCTGGGGCTGGCGCTGGTGAGCCTGCTGTTTATGGGCGTTGCGCTGCTGGGCTGGTACTACGTTCTGCCGCTGGTGCTGTTCTGCCAGGGGATGATCAACTCCATCCGCTTCTCCTCCATGAATACCCTGACGCTGAAAGATCTGCCCGATGAGCAGGCGAGCAGCGGCAACAGCCTGCTGTCGATGATCATGCAGCTGTCGATGAGCGTGGGCGTGACGATTGCCGGGCTGCTGCTGGGCTTGTACGGGCAGCATCAGCTCACCGCCGACAGCGCCGTCGTCCATCAGGTGTTTCTCTACACCTACCTGAGCATGGCGCTGATTATCGCCCTGCCAGCCTTTATTTTCGCCCGGGTTCCGGATGATACCAGCAAGAATGTCGTCATCAGGCGGCGCAAAAGGAGTGAACGATGAAGTTCTGGCGACCGGGTATCACCGGCAAGCTGTTTCTGGCCATTTTCGCCACCTGTATGGTCCTGCTGATCACGATGCACTGGGCGGTGCGGGTCAGCTTTGAGCGCGGCTTTATTGACTACATCAAACACGGTAACGAGCAGCGTCTGCAGGGCCTGAGCGATGCCCTGGCCGAGCAGTACGCTCTCCACGGCAACTGGCGCTTTTTACGCAACAATGACCGCTTTGTCTTTCAGATCCTGCGCTCGCTGGAGCACGATACCGACAGCGATCGTCCCGGACCCGGCATGCCGCCCCACGGCTGGCGCACCCAGTTCTGGGTGATCGACCAGGAGATGCGTGTACTGGTCGGCCCGCGGGCTCCGGTACCGCCGGACGGCACGAAGCGGGCCATCACCGTCAACGGCGCGGCCGTGGGCTGGGTGATCGCCTCCCCGGTCGAACGGCTGACGCGCAATACCGACATCAATTTTGATCGACAGCAGCGCCAGACCAGCTGGCTGATAGTGGCGCTCTCCACCCTGCTGGCGGCGCTGGCGACCTTTCCGCTGGCGCGCGGCCTGCTGGCCCCGGTTAAACGGCTGGTGGACGGCACCCACCAGCTGGCTGCGGGGAATTTTTCCACCCGCGTCGATACCCGCAGCCAGGACGAACTGGGCAAGCTGGCGCAGGACTTCAACCAGCTCGCCAGTACCCTGGAGAAAAACCAGCAGATGCGCCGGGATTTTATGGCCGATATTTCCCACGAGCTACGCACCCCGCTGGCGGTGCTGCGCGGCGAACTGGAGGCGATTCAGGATGGCGTGCGTAAGTTCACCCCGGAATCGGTCGCCTCTTTACAGGCGGAAGTGGGCACCCTCACTAAACTGGTAGAGGATCTGCATCAGCTGTCGATGTCCGACGAGGGGGCGCTGGCCTACCAGAAAGCGCCGGTGGATGTGATCAACATTCTGGAAGTCGCCAGCGGCGCCTTCCGGGAACGCTTTGCCAGCCGCGACCTGCGCATTGAGCTCTCGCTACCGGAAAACGCCGTAGTGTTTGGCGATCGCGACCGGCTGATGCAGCTGTTTAACAACCTGCTGG
>NZ_JBBCPK010000087.1:0-18909 GCF_037150775.1 Leclercia sp. M50 | reverse complement strand
ACCTCTACCTGGTTTTCAATGCGAATGCCATATGCATCGGCCAGGTAATAGCCCGGCTCGATGGTGATGATATTTCCCGCCACCAGCGGCCAGGGGTTAACCTTCTTCGCGATACGCTGCGGATTTTCATGGATCAGCAGCTGATGACCCACGCCGTGTCCGGTGCCGTGATCAAAATCGAGCCCCAGCCCCCACAGCTCACGCCGCGCGAACGCATCGATCTGATGCCCGCAGGTTCCGGACGGGAATTGCAGGGAAATAAGCGAGAGAAAGCCTTTTAGCACGGCGGTGTAATGCAGACGGCACTGTTCGCTCAGCGGCCCGAAAGCCAGCGTGCGCGTGGCGTCGGTCGTGCCGTTGTGATACTGCCCGCCGGAATCATTGAGGTAAAAATGATTGCGGGTGATAGCCGCATTAGTCTGCTCGCTGGCGTGGTAATGGCACATCGCCGCATTGCTGCCAGAGGCGGAGATAGTGGCAAAACTCTGCTCGATAAAGCCCGGTCGCTGCTGACGGAAGAGAAGCTGCTGCGCCTGGGCTTCCAGCTCGGTAATGGGTTGACCAGAGGCTTCGCGACGCGGCACCTCGTGCGCCAGCCAGGCCAGGAAATTGACCCATGCCACGCCATCCTGATGATGGCTGTCGCGGTAGCCCGCCAGCTCAATCGGGTTTTTGTACGCTTTTATCGCGGTGATCGGGTCAGCGTGCCAGAGAATCTCCCCCTGCGGCTCTACGGCAAAGCGCAGGGCGACAGGGGCGGAATCGGCATCCACCATCACGCGCTTACCGCCGCACAGCTGCTGGCTTTGCGACAGAAAATCGGATTCAGGCGCCAGCGTCAGGCTCTCCAGCAGCGCGGGCGGAAGCGCGCGAGTTTTCTCAGGCGTGACAAACCACGTCACCGCGCCGTTGCGGCTCAGAAGGGCAAACGAGTTCGGTACCGGGCTCGTCGGAATATCGCTGCCGCGTACGTTCAACAGCCAGGCGATGTTATCCGGCTGGGTGATGGCCAGATAATCGGCGTGCTGTTCTGCCAGAATGGCGGCAACGCGCTGGCGCTTGTCGGTACTGCTTTCACCGCTGATCTCCACCGGCATTTCGCGGATGGCACCCGCAGGCGGGGCCGGACGATCCTGCCAGAGGGTATCAAACGGCGATGCATTCAGGGCGACAAGCTCACAGTGACTGGCATTGAGTGCTTCATACTGGGTATGGGTCATCAGCATCGCTTCAAAGGCGATACGCGCCCCGGGCTTCATGTTCTGCTGCAACCAGTCTGCCAGCGGATCGTTGTGCAGATGCAGGATCTCAATCTCGGCCAGATTAACCTGTTCCCGGGCCTGAACCTGATAGCGTCCATCGACAAACAGCAGGGCGCGATCGCGCAGGATCAGGGCGTGTCCCGCCGAGCCGTCAAAGCCGGTCAGCCAGGCGAGAATGTCGTCATGAGGGTGGCAATATTCGCTCTGAAAGGCATCGGCGCGGGGGACGATAATGCCATCCAGCGCCTGGGTTTCCAGCCACTGGCGCAGGGCGGATAGCGGTGAGGTGGTTTGCATAACTTTCCTTTTTTATGATCAGCGGAACGGCGGCTCGTTAAAGGTACGCAGTTTACGCGAGTGCAATTTATCCCCTTCGGCGCGCAGCAGATCGATAGCGCGAATGCCAATCTGCAGATGCTCGGAGATCGCCCCCTCGTAAAAACGGTTTGCCTGGCCGGGAAGTTTAATTTCCCCGTGCAGCGGCTTGTCGGAGACGCAGAGCAGAGTGCCGTAGGGTACGCGGAAGCGGTAACCCTGGGCGGCGATGGTGGCGCTCTCCATATCAATCGCCACCGCGCGGCTCAGGTTAAAGCGCAGCGCCGAGGCCGAGTAGCGCAGCTCCCAGTTACGGTCGTCAGTGGTAACGACCGTGCCGGTGCGCAACCGTTGCTTAACTTCTTCTCCCGGCATGCCGCTCACCTCTTTGGTGGCGTCGTACAGCGCCCGCTGCACTTCGGCGATGCTTGGGATCGGAATGTCCGGCGGCAACACCGCATCCAGCACATGGTCGTCACGCAGATAGGCATGGGCCAGCACGTAATCACCAATCAACTGGCTCTCACGCAGGCCGCCACAGTGACCAATCATCAGCCAGACGTCCGGGCGTAGCACGGCGAGGTGGTCGCAGATGGTTTTGGCGTTCGACGGGCCCACGCCAATGTTAATCAGGGTGATGCCCTGACCGTCGGCGGTGACCAGGTGCCAGGCGGGCATCTGGTGTTTTTTCCACGCCAGGTCAGAAATGGCCTGCTCCGGGGCTTCGGTTTCGGCGGTGATCCAGATCCCGCCCGCGCAGGAGAGAGCAATATAGGGGCTGTTGGGATCGAGGATCTGGCTGCAGCCCCAGCGTACAAACTCATCCACGTAGCGGGTGTAGTTAGTGAACAGCACAAATGGCTGAAAGTGTTCGGCGGGGGTGCCAGTGTAGTGTCGCAGGCGCGCCAGCGAAAAATCGACGCGGCGGGCATCAAAGTGCGACAGCGGGGAAAACTCCGCCGGATGGTAGATCCCGTCTGCGGTCTCATCGCCGATCTGCGAAAGCTCGGTGGTCGGGAAATGGCGCGTTAAGCCTGCGCTCATGGAGCGGTCCAGGGTCAGCTCTGAGCCATCGATAACGTACGGGTAGGGGATCTCATGGCGCGAGGGCTCCACGGTGATATGGGCACCGTAATCCTGATACAGCAGCGTCAGCTGCTCCTCCAGGTAAGGGCGGAACAGCGTCGGACGGGTGACCGTGGTGGAGTAGCAGCCAGCGTGGGTGAATCGCGCATAGGCGCGGGTCTTCGGCGTATTGGTGGCGCTGCCATCCCAGGTCACGGAAAGTGACGGATAAACAAAGAGGCCATTCATTCTGGCCTCTGCATCGGGGAGCGTTCCGTCTTTGATATAGTCGCTGATGGCGCTGCGCAGGGCGTTAACCGCCTGATCGTACAGCGCATCCAGCATGTCCAGTGCCTGAGCCGGGGTCAGGCTGGAGTCCTTATTATTCATCTCTGTCTCCTTGTTCCACAGGTGTACGGCGTTACCCGATAGTATGTCACCTGTATGTGAAACAAAAGTGAGATCAGGTAGCGGCCGGTTTCATCACCAGGCAGGTGGCGGCGGAGAGCAGGCACCCGGCCAGCAGGTAGATCGCCACGCTGTGCCAGTCACCGCCGGAGAAGGTCACCAGCGCGGCGGCAATAAACGGCGTAAAACCGCCGCCTACTACGCTCGCCACCTGATAGCCAACCCCGGCGCCACTGTAGCGGTAACTTGCGCCAAACATCTCAGTGAACATCGGCTGCTGGACACACACCACCATGTCATGGGCGATATTCGCCAGCAAAATGGCAAACACCACAATCCAGATAACGGACTGGGCTTCGAGGGCCATAAAGAACGGGAAGGTACTCAATGCGCCCGTTAACGCCCCGGTGATATAGACCCGACGGCGGCCAAACCGGTCCGCCAGCCAGGCAAAACAGGGAATAGTGAGACAACTGATGCCCCCCACCAGCAGGCCGATATTCAAAAACAGCTCCCGGGGCAGGCCGAGATTCTGGGTGGAGTAGCTCAGCGCAAAAGCCGTGACGATATACATGGTCAGCAGCTCGCACAGTCGCAGGGCGATAATTTTCAAAAACGCGGCCGGATGACGGATCAGCGCGTCCATCACCGGCAGGCGACGCTTCTCTGCGGGTTGTTGCCGCTGCTGCTCGAACTCGGCAGACTCATCCATCCTGTTACGCACCCACAGTGCCCCCAGCACCAGCACAATGCTGAACAGGAACGGGATGCGCCAGCCCCAACTGAGGAACTGTTCATCGGTGGTCAGCGTGCTGATCAGCGACACCAGCCCGGTAGAGAGCAACAGGCCTACGCCATAGCCCACCTGTACGCCGCTGCTATAGAAGGCTTTTTTCCGCGCCGGGGCGCTTTCAACGGACAGCAGCGCGGCGCCGCCCCATTCGCCGCCGACGGCAAAGCCCTGCACGGCCCGCAGGGTCACCAGCAGAACCGGTGCCCACCAGCCAATAACGGCAAAAGAGGGGAGGAGACCAATCAGCGCCGTAGCGATGCCCATCATCCAGACCGTCAGCATCAGCATTCGCTTGCGGCCCAGCTTGTCGCCGAAATGGCCGAAAATCACCCCGCCCAGCGGGCGGAACAAAAAACCGACGCCAAAGGTGGCAAAGGCGGCGAGGGTGCCCATCGCCGGATCGATCTGCGGGAAAAACTCACGGTTAAAAACCAGCGCGGCGGTAATGCCGTAGAGCAAAAAATCGTACCAGTCGACTACCGCACCGGCAAAACTGCCGAGGGCCGCGCGGCGCGCGCGATGCAGCGATGGTATAGCCCCGTCGGGGGACGAGGAGGCGAGGGTGGTATCCATAGTGATCCTGTCTGACGTTATTTTTTATAGGTATTAGAAAGAATATCGCTCACGTTGCGGTCGCCCTGAAAACGGCGACGGGTATGAGACTACCGCGACAGCGGACGGGTGAAAACGATTTTATCCACGCGTGAGGTAAACGGGTGATATTCATTGAAATGATGGTTTGTTAACTGGCGATAAACACAGCAACAGGGCTATGCTTGTCAGATACGCGGAGCGACAGAGGAAGGGAATAATGCGTCGTATAATGAAGTTGGGCTTTATCGCTGCTTTATTGGTCAGTCAGCATGCGCTGGCGGTGAGTTATCCGTTGCCGCCTGAAGGGAGTCGTCTGGTGGGAGCCTCGCAGGTGATCACCGTTCCGCAGGACAACAAACTGCCGCTGGAGGCGTTCGCGGCCCAGTACGGGCAGGGGCTCAGTAATATGCTGGAGGCGAACCCGGGCGTTGATCCGTTTTTGCCTCAACCCGGTACACAGCTGGTAGTGCCGCAACAGCTCATCCTCCCCGCAACCGTGCGTGAGGGGATTGTGGTCAACGTGGCGGAGATGCGCCTCTATTATTACCCGCCAGGGGGGAGCACCGTTGAGATCTTCCCCATCGGTATCGGCGAAGCCGGGCGCGAGACGCCGCGTAACTGGGTAACCGCCGTCGAGCGCAAGCAGGACGGGCCCACCTGGACGCCAACCCCAAACACCCGTCGGGCTTACGCCAAAGAGGGCAAGACTCTGCCCGCGTTTGTACCTGCGGGGCCGGACAACCCGATGGGGCTGTATGCGCTCTATATCGGCAGGCTTTACGCAATTCATGGCACCAATTCAAACTTTGGGATCGGGCTGCGCGTGAGCCAGGGCTGCATTCGTCTGCGCAACGACGATATCAAATACCTCTTCGACAATGTCCCGGTCGGGACGCGCGTGCAGCTTATCGATCAGCCGGTTAAAGTCACCACCGAGCCGGACGGCAGTCGTTGGGTCGAAGTGCATGAGCCGCTGTCGCGTAATCGTGCGGAGTTTGAATCGACAAATAAGGTGCCGCTACCGATGACCGCAGGGTTACGCGCCCAGCTCAACGGCGCGGATGTGGATGCCGTGAAGGTGAGTGGGGCGCTGGAGCGCCGGTCAGGGATGCCGGTGAACGTGAGCGGAGCGGTGAACACGCCGCTGGTGAATATTTCTCAGTAACGACTCAGAAAAGCAAAAAGCCTGCTTTAAAAGCAGGCTTTTTAAATTTGGCTCCTCTGACTGGACTCGAACCAGTGACATACGGATTAACAGTCCGCCGTTCTACCGACTGAACTACAGAGGAATCGTGTGAACGGGGCGCATATTATCGACGTGGGTCGCCGTTGTCAAAGGGTGATCTCCTCTGTTTGACGCGTTTGCTGACAAAATCAGCAAAGTGATGCTTTCCCCAGCGGATTGCACGTTTTTGGTGCGGATATACCCCGAATGGGGCAGATCATAAACCGCTGTTTCACTTTAAAATGCAACGACAGTGATTGGATTTCCTTATTTTCAGCCGCTTAGCGGACATATCGGACCTCTTTTAAAAACTGGCAAGCATCTTGCAAAACCCTCTGTACATTCGCGCCGGAACCGGCAACGCATTTCGTACAGGGGGCAACATGAACTTAAGACGACTGAAATACTTCGTAAAAATCGTCGATATCGGCAGCCTGACTCAGGCCGCTGAAGTGTTACATATCGCGCAGCCGGCACTGAGCCAGCAGGTGGCCACTCTGGAAGGTGAACTCGATCAGCAACTCTTGATCCGCACGAAACGCGGCGTGACCCCTACCGAAGCAGGCAAGATCCTTTATACCCATGCACGCACTATTTTGCGCCAGTGTGAACAGGCGCAGCTGGCGGTGGGCAATGTCGGGCAGACGCTGACCGGCCAGGTTTCGATTGGCCTGGCACCGGGTACGGCGGCCTCGTCTGTAACCATGCCGTTATTGCAGGCGGTGCGCGCAGAGCTGCCGGAAGTACTGGTCTACCTGCATGAAAACAGCGGCGCGGCGCTGAACGACAAATTACTCAGCGGACAGCTGGATATGGCGGTGCTCTACGATCGTTCTCCTGTGGCGGGGATCACCAGCCAGCCGGTACTGAAAGAAGATCTCTATCTGGTAGGGACGCGGGATTGCCCGGGTCAGAGCGTCGATTTAACGGCGGTGGCTGAGATGAATCTGTTTTTACCGCGTGATTATAGCGCCGTGCGTTTGCGCGTCGATGAAGCCTTCTCGCTGCGCCGTCTGACGGCGAAAATCATTGGTGAGATCGACTCCATCTCTACCCTGACCGCGGCCATTGCCAGCGGAATGGGGGTGACGGTGCTGCCTGAATCGGCTGCGCGATCGCTCTCCAGTGCCGCTAACGGCTGGATGGCGAGAATTAGCTCGCCGTCCATGAGCCTGCCGTTATCGCTTAACGTCTCGGCCCGCGGCTCGCTGTCACCGCAGGCGCAGGCGGTGAAAGAGATCCTGATGTCGCTGGTGAGCCGCCCGTCGCTGGAGAACCGCGAGCTGCAGCTGGTCAGCTAATATTCCATAAAAGCATAAGTTGCGGATTTTTATTATTTGTTTACACGGCGGACGCACTTTAACAATAGCGTCATGTCAGTTTCGCCGGAGTGAACCGTGAATTTCCAGCAGCTTAAAATTATCCGTGAGGCGGCCCGTCGGGATTACAACCTGACCGAGGTCGCCAACATGCTCTATACCTCTCAGTCGGGCGTCAGTCGCCATATCCGCGAGCTGGAAGAGGAGCTGGGCATTGAGATCTTCATTCGTCGCGGCAAACGTCTGCTGGGAATGACCGAGCCCGGCAAAGCACTGTTGACCATCGCCGAACGTATTCTCAATGAAGCCAGCAACGTGCGCCGTCTGGCAGATCTCTTTACCAACGACGCCACCGGCGTGTTAACTATCGCGACCACCCATACTCAGGCCCGCTACAGCCTGCCCCCGGTGATCAAGGCCTTTCGGGAGCTGTTCCCGGATGTGCGCCTGGAGCTCATCCAGGGTACGCCCCAGGAGATAGAGATGCTGTTGCAAAACGGTGGGGCGGATATTGGCATTGCCAGCGAGCGCTTAAGCAACGATCCGCTGCTGGCGGCGTTCCCGTGGTTTCGCTGGCATCACAGCCTGCTGCTGCCGCCCGATCATCCGCTGACGCAGGTCTCTCCGTTGACGCTCGAGGCTATCGCAAAATGGCCCTTAATCACCTATCGGCAGGGTATCACCGGGCGGTCACGCATTGATGAGGCCTTCAACCGCAAAGGGCTGACGCCGGATGTGGTGCTCAGCGCCCAGGACTCCGACGTGATTAAAACCTACGTCGAGCTCGGGCTGGGTATCGGGCTGGTGGCGGAACAGTCCGGCGGCGAGCACGAGCAGGGGAGCCTGGTGCGTCTTGATACCCGTCATCTTTTCGATGCCAACACCGTGTGGCTCGGCCTTAAGCGAGGGCAGTTGCAGCGCAACTATGTCTGGCGCTTTATCGAACTCTGCAACGCCGGACTGTCGGTAGAGGAGATCAAGCGTCAGGTTATGGAGCCGGAAGAGGTGGCGATTGACTACCAGATATAGCCAGATTAACCCTGCGATGCGGGGTTTTAACGGTGAGAAATAGCAAAAAGCCCGCTTAAGTTTCCTTAAGCGGGCTTCTTAAATTTGGCTCCTCTGACTGGACTCGAACCAGTGACATACGGATTAACAGTCCGCCGTTCTACCGACTGAACTACAGAGGAATCGTGTGAACGAGGCGCATATTAATGGCCTCGCTATTTTGTGTCAACACTAAATTCAACGCACTGATTCAATTGATTAATTATGACACAGGCTGCTGTTTTAGTGTACTTGCGCGGCGGAATCTTCGCCAGGTCCTTCATTTTCACGTAAACGCTGTAGCGGGTCCTGCTGGTAAAAGTGGCAAAAACGCTGCCACAGGGCCGGGAAGCGCGGAGCGAAAAGTTCGGGTGCACTGAAGAAATATTCCGACAATACCGCAAAGCATTCGGCGGGATCGGTGGCAGCATAGGCGTCGATACTGGCCGCGCTTTCGCCCACCAGATCGATCTCATCCTGAATATTGTTCATGGCGGCGTGCAGATCGTGTTCCCAGCCTGCCACTTCACGCAGGGGAATAAAGGGAACGCCGCTGGCGCGATCGCCGTTACGGGTATCCAGTTTGTGGGCCACTTCGTGAATGATGAGGTTGAAACCTGAGGCATCGAACGAGTCCTGAATATCCAGCCAGTTGAGGATAATCGGCCCTTGCTGCCAGCTCTGACCGGACTGCACCATCCGCTGATTGTGCACCAGCCCGATCTCATCCTCCCATTCGTCATCCACTACAAAAGGTGCCGGATAGATAAGAACTTCATGAAAACCGTCCAGCCACTCGATCCCCAGCTGCAGTACCGGCAGGCAAAAGAGCAGCGCTATGCGGGTGCTTTTGCGATCGTCGAGCTCAAAACCCTGCAATGGAACCAGGCGTTTTTGCTGTAAGAACCGTATGGCAAGCTGTACCAGACGCGATTTATCCTCATCCGATAAGGTGGACAGGACGGGGATCGCCAGGGCCTCTTCCCACGGCAGCGCCGCGCTTCGGGCGGATTCATTCGATTTCCAGGGCCACTTAATCATCGCTTTGCTCGCAAACTCGTCACTTGAACAAAATTGAACGGTTATGGTCTGTTAAAATGCCAAATTACCCGGCATGATGGCAACATCAAAACGGAGAGATGCCGGAGCGGCTGAACGGACCGGTCTCGAAAACCGGAGTAGGGGCAACTCTACCGGGGGTTCAAATCCCCCTCTCTCCGCCACGCTCTCTTCCGTCACCCTTTCCGCACGTTTTCTCGTCAGAGATCTTTTACGCTGGCTACCTTATCATTCCACTTATGTGGAGTAATAGCCCTTTACTGCCTCAAGACAATATATGTGAGCTAAATCAGGATGTTTATCGGAAGAGATTGAAGTGCATTCATTACTCCTGGTGGCAATACTGTCTGAGCAGGGCAATCTGCTCGGGCCGCAGGCGATAGCGATATACCGGTCGGCCGGTCGCGCCGTAGTGAATGCTGGTGTGTAAAATGTTGACCTGCGCCAGCCAAATCAGGTATTTGCGGCAGGATACCCGCGAGATATTAACTGCGCCAGCCAGTTCGTCGGTGGAGAACTCCGTTTCCGGATGCGCATCAATCCACAGGCATAGCGTTCGCAGCGTCTGCGGGGTTAACCCTTTTGGCAGACGGCGGCTGTCTGCCAGCGCCGGCGCACCGCCACGCAGAAGCCGGTCAACATCAGCCTGGTCATAATACTGATGCGCTTCCATCAGCTGCTTTTTTTCGCGCCAGCCCTTTAGTGCCTCTTCGAAACGCGGGAACTGAAACGGTTTGATCAGATAGTCCACCACACCATAGTGCATGGCGACCTGAATAGTGGCACCATCAGAGGCCGAGGTAATCATAATGACGTCTGTTTTGCGCCCGGATGCCCGGATAACCGGCAGCAGGCTCAGGCCATTATCGCGCTGCATATAGACATCCAGCAGGATCAGGTCAACCTGCCGGGCAGGGGAGTGAAGTATGGCCCCGGCTTCTGCCAGGGAAGTGGCTACGCCGCAGCAGCAAAAACCCTCAACCCGATTGACGTACTGGCGGTTAAGATCGGCCACCATGGCATCGTCATCAACAATTAAAACATGTATCACGCGCTATTCCTTTCACTCTCCCAGGGGAGTTGCACAAAAAACTGGGTAAACACGCCCGGTTCCGATTCAACGACGATCTCTCCGCCCAGATCCTCGATCTGCTGACGGGCCAGGTATAATCCCACCCCCCGGTTCTCCCCTTTGGTAGAAAACCCTTTGCTAAAAATGGCGTGCAGATGTTCCGGGGCGATGCCCGGACCATCGTCGCTCACCTCGGCGCTAAGCCAGCCCTGCTGATAGTGCAGCAGCAGACCGATTTCGCCCTCGGGCTGGCCAGTCATAGCATCAAGCGCATTTTCAATCAGATTACCCAGCACGGTAATCAGCCCGGCGACCTGCTGCGCATTGGGATTATCCGGCACCTGACTGGCATCGGAGAGCGTCAGGCGAAACCCTGTCTCTCTGGCGCGATTGATTTTACCCAGCAGAAATCCTGCGACCACCGGCGATTTGATGTTGCGCTGTAGCGTGCCGACATCGGTCTGCCAGGCGTTGGCGGTCGACAGAACATACTCTTCCAGTCTGGCATAGTGCTTCATATGCAGCAGCCCAAGTATCACATGCAGCTTGTTCATAAACTCATGGGAGTGGCTGCGCAGCGCATCCAGATAGTTCACCATACCGTCCAGCCGTTGCAGGAGCTGGCTAATCTCCGTCTTATCACGAAACGTCGTGATGGCGCCCATCAGCTGATTATCGCTCCTGACGGGCAAGGTATTGCAGAGCAACAACCTGCCGTGGCAGTTGAGCTCCTGGTCCTGGCGAGCCATGCCGCTACGCAGCACCTCGCGCAGATTCGCCAGCAGCGGTTCCTCGTGCAGGGCCTTGCTGCTGGCGCTGATATTCAGGATCTGGCGGGCGGCGTGGTTGACCATCGTTACATGCCCCTGCTGATCCACGGCGATCACCCCTTCGCGCAGGGAGTGCAGCATCGCCTGACGTTGTTCGAGCAGGGCTGAGATTTGATAAGGCTCCAGCCCAAACAGAATGCGCTTCAGCATCCGCACCAGTCCCCAGGCGCCGAGCGCGCCCAGCAGCGCGCTGAACAGCACCAGCCAGATGGCGTCCCAGCGATTGCGGGCGATCTGCTGCTCTACTTTATTCAGTGAGATCCCCACGGCAACGACACCAATTTGCTGGTGGTGCGCGTTATACACCGGGGTGAACACGCGCAGCGCCTCGTCGAGTACGCCGTGATTGATGGCGACATTCTCTTTATCCTCCAGCGCAGGCCGCAGATCGGCCCCAATAAAAGCTTTGCCGAGCAGGGCGCTGTTAGGATGGGAATAGCGGATCCCCTGCATATTGGTGACAACGGCAAACAGCAGATTATTACGCTGCATCACTGCCATGGCGACAGGCTGAATAATGTTGCTGTCCGGCGGGAAGGATAAGCCGCGGATCACCTCCGGGCTGTCGGCCAGGGTTCTGGCGACGGCGAGAGCGGTATCCCGCACACCATCACGGGTGGCGCGGGTGATTTGGGCAAAGTAGAGAACAAAAATCACCAGTAATATTGCGCCCGTTACACCGTACACCATCAGCGTGACCAGCGTGTTCAGTTTCATTGGGCGCTTGTGCGTGGGGGGAAGGGGCGGCAAATCGCGCATTGAAACTCCGGTCAAGAGGGAAAGGGGGGCATTATCGCTGATGGGCGGGATTTGTAAAAGCGATGTAAAACTGGTGGCGACAGAAAGTAAAAAGCCCGCTTTGCAGCGGGCTTAAGGGCGTTTGGCGATCTCAATCAGAACTGGTAAACGATACCCATCGCGAACTGGTCGTCAGCATGCGCGCTAGTAATGCCCGCTTCGTCTTCATCCAGCAGGTTGAATTTATAGGCGGTATAAACGTTCATGTTTTTGTTGAAGTAGTACCAGGTACCCAGTTCAACATAGTTCACCAGATCGGCATCAACGCCGCCATGACCGTTACGTGCATACAGGTCTTTGCCCTGGGAGTAGACGTAGCCCAGAGAAGGACGCAGGCCGAAATCGAACTGGTACTGGACCACGGCTTCGACGTTGCGGGTTTTGTTAGCGAAACCCGCATCTCCCGCCCAGGTCATGTTACGGGTTTCACCGTACATCACCGCAGCATAGAGGTTGTTGGCATCATACTTCGCTGCCAGTGACCAGATTTCTGCGGTATCGCCGTAGCCGTCAGCAGTCTGCTTGTTGGTACGGTCAGACTTACCGTATACACCCACGAAGCCGAAGCCATCAAAGTTGTAGTCCAGAGAAGTGCTGTAGCCGTCACCGTTGGCTTTTTTCATCTGACGATCGTTGTTTTTACCCTGGTACTGGAGGGCAAAATCCAGACCCTCAACGGCACCAAAGAAGTCGCTGTTGCGATAGGTCGCCACGCCGGTTGTGCGGCCAGTCATGAAGTTATCGGTGTGAACCCAGGAGTCGCCACCCCATTCCACCAGCATATCGGTGTATGCACCTGCATCGTACGCCACGCCGTAGTTACGGCCATAGTCGAACGAACCATAGTCACCGAATTTCAGGCCTGCGAACGCCAGACGGGTGCTCTCATCCTGCTCGCCTTCCGGAGTGCTGGCGTTAAGGTTGTATTCAAACTGGCCATAACCGGTCAACTGGTCGTTGATCTGCGTTTCGCCTTTGATACCGAAACGGGCATAGGAGGTATCGGCATTCTCGCTGTTGCTATCATCGGTCTTGTCCCAGATACGCTCACCGACCATTTTTCCGTACAGATCGAATTTATTGCCGTCCTTGTTGAAAATCTCCGCCGCATTAGCCGCGCCAGCGCATAATAAAACAGGGACAAGAACTGCCAGAACTTTTCTTTTCATTATATATTCCTTTGTATGTATTTTCTTCATGAATATACGTAAGCCCCTCCGGGTTACGGAGGTAATACTATTTCAGGGCAGGTTTTTTCTGTTTAAAAATAAATGTAACAGAATTATTTAGAGTATTTCAAAATATTAATATAAGTGTCTTTATATGTTTATTTTATACGTTTAAGACAAGCATATACGGTGATTATTGATTTTTATATCAGTGAGTTATTGATGGTTTGGATTTATTAGGTTGCTTTATGTTTTCAGGACGGGAAAAAGTAATAAAAAAGCCCGATAATATTATCGGGCGAAGATAAGGGTAATTTAAGGGTGTTTAATCATGAAACGACAAAAAAGCTCATAACCTCTTTATCATTACATAATTATAAGCTTTAGAAAACAGGTTTATCGGAATGCTGAGAGCAAAATAATGCCGCAATATAATTGATCTCCTGCTGACCTCTCATTAGCGCGTAAGCGAAGCCGCGTAATAAACAGGCACGCTTAAAAATTGCTTAAGATCAACTTAACGCAAATCGGCAGCATAAAATCTGCTCAGGAGAGTGCATTAAATAGAAAAATGTGATTTATTTCACATTTTATATTATTGATGTGAATGTAGTGGTGCTGCTGCGCTGAGAGGAGAACATGGCAAAGAAAAACGAACGCAGCCTGGGCGGCAAACTGGCATTGTGGGTATTTTACGCCTTTTGCGGCTACTTTCTCTGGGCGATGGCGCGCTATGTATGGGTCATCAGTAAAGTCAGCTCGGTATCAGGTTCGCTGATTCAAAGCGATCCCGGCTCGACAGCCGGCAAGTGGCTGGGCGCTCTGTGCGGCTTTCTGGTATTGAGTGTTGTGGGGGCGATCCTCGGCGGCATTGCCTGGTATACCCGGCCGCGTGATATGTCAGATCGGTAAATAGTTGCTATTGTACAGCTTTTCACTTTATGGAAAGCGCTATGGAACTTGTGCAGTGGCAGCAACGCTTTGAAAACTGGCT
This sequence comes from Leclercia sp. M50, assembly GCF_037150775.1. Taxonomy (NCBI): domain Bacteria; kingdom Pseudomonadati; phylum Pseudomonadota; class Gammaproteobacteria; order Enterobacterales; family Enterobacteriaceae; genus Leclercia; species Leclercia sp. M50. The sequence continues at coordinate 4,959 of NZ_JBBCPK010000087.1, read as the reverse complement.
GACGGCGCATTACGCCAGCGAGGATACCGCCCATGATATCTCCCATTTCCGTCGTGTCTGGAACACCGCTAAACGCCTGATGGCTGACCAGCCGGTCGATGCGCTGGCGATCCTGGCCGCCTGTTATTTTCACGATATTGTCAGTCTGCCAAAAAATCATCCGCAGCGAGGCCGCTCGTCGCAGCTGGCAGCGGAAAAAACGATCGCGATCCTGCGCGAGGACTTTGCCGATTTCCCGCCCCCACGCTACCCCGCCGTTCAGCATGCGATTGAAGCGCACAGTTTCAGTGCCGGGATCCCGCCGCGCACGCTGGAAGCGAAAATCGTGCAGGATGCTGACAGACTGGAAGCCTTGGGTGCTATTGGTCTGGCACGCGTGTTTGCCGTCTCTGGCGCGCTGGGTGTGCCGCTTTTCGACCCGGAAGATCCCTTTGCCGATGAGCGCGAGCTGAACGACCGCGCCTTTGCGCTTGACCATTTTCAGACCAAATTGCTGCGCCTGCCGCAGACGATGCAAACCGCCGCCGGGCGTGAGCTGGCGCGTCAGAGCGCTGATTTTTTAATCCAGTTTATGGCCCGGCTGAGTGCCGAACTACGCGGTGATTACGAAGGCACCGACAGTGCGGTGTTACAGCGTTTCCGGGAAAGTCTGTAAAGGCTTTCTGTGTTACTCTCTTTTAACCCCTTTTGGTCCGGTTAAATGTATGCAGGAAAATGTATCAGTGACGGAGTCCGCGTTTTTGCTGGCAGAAAAATCAACGGCGTCAGTGCAGGCGTTATTGAGCCAACTGCTGGAAATTTACGATGCCAGAACGCTGGCGCATCTGCTGAATGCTCAGGGCGAGAGCCACTGGAGCCCGGCAATCATTAAGCGGCTGGTGACCAGTGAGCGGGCAGGGCGTCGTCTCAGCGACGGCGAATATAGCGTCTTGCAAAATCTGCTGCCTCGTCCGCCAGCCTGTCATCCTCACTATGCTTTCCGTTTTGTCGATCTCTTCGCCGGGATCGGCGGCATCCGCCACGGCTTTGAGGCGATTGGCGGGCAGTGCGTGTTTACCAGCGAATGGAATAAACACGCGGTGCGTACCTATAAAGCCAACTGGTATTGCGATCCTGACGCGCATCAGTTCAACGAGGACATTCGCGAAGTGACGCTCAGCCACCAGAGCGGTGTGACGGACGAAGAGGCGGCACAGCACATTCGTGACAACATTCCTGCCCATGACGTCCTGCTCGCGGGCTTCCCGTGCCAGCCGTTTTCCCTGGCCGGAGTATCAAAAAAGAACGCGCTGGGCCGCGCGCACGGCTTTGCCTGCGATACCCAGGGAACCCTCTTCTTCGATGTGGCGCGCATTATTGATGCCCGCCGCCCGGCCATCTTCGTCCTTGAAAACGTCAAAAACCTGAAGAGCCACGACGGGGGCAAAACGTTCCGCATCATCATGCAGACCCTGGATGAACTGGGATATGACGTGGCGGATGCCGCTGACAGCGGCCCGGACGATCCTAAGATCGTTGACGGTAAACATTTTCTGCCGCAGCACCGCGAGCGCATTGTGCTTGTAGGCTTCCGTCGCGATCTCAACCTGTGTGGTAATTTTACGCTGCGGGATCTCCCGGGGCTGTGGCCGACCCGACGCCCGACCATTGCCGATCTGCTTGAGCCCGTGGTGGACGCCAAATTCATTCTCACCCCGGTGCTGTGGAAATATCTTTATCGCTATGCCAAAAAGCATCAGGCGAAGGGCAACGGTTTTGGTTTCGGCATGGTCGATCCTACCAACCCACACAGCGTCGCCCGCACGCTGTCGGCACGCTATTACAAAGATGGCGCCGAGATCCTCATCGACAGAGGCTGGGATAAAGCCCTTGGCGAGCGCGATTTCGATGATGCCGAAAACCAGCGCCACCGTCCGCGCCGTTTGACGCCGCGGGAGTGCGCGCGATTGATGGGATTTGAAACCCCTCAGGGCTACGGCTTCCGCATTCCGGTATCAGATACTCAGGCCTATCGCCAGTTTGGTAATTCGGTGGTCGTGCCAGCTTTTGCAGCTGTCGCCCGGTTGCTGGAGTCGCGCATTTTGCAGGCAGTTGAGAAACGCAAGGCTGAGGCCGCGAATGGCGGACGTTCATAATAAAGCCACCCGCAGTAAAAACATGCGCGCCATCGGCGCGCGGGATACGGCTATCGAAAAACGGCTGGCCGGCCTGCTTACGGAGGTCGGTTTTGAGTTTCGTGTGCAGGATGCCGCCCTTGCCGGACGGCCTGATTTTGTCATCGACAGCCATACGTGTGTGATCTTTACCCACGGCTGTTTCTGGCATCGTCACGACTGCTATCTGTTTAAAGTCCCGGCGACCCGCACCGATTTCTGGCTGGAAAAAATTGGCAAGAATGTCGCGCGTGATGCACGAGATATCGCTGTGTTGCAGGAGCAGGGCTGGCGGGTGCTGGTGGTGTGGGAGTGCGCGCTGCGCGGCAAAATGAAGCTCGATGACAGGGCGCTCACGGAGCGGCTGGAAGAGTGGATCTGCAGCGGCGGTAACGCCGCGCAGATCGACACCCAGGGCATTCGCCCGCTTACGGTTTCTCCGCCTGACAAGAGATAACCACCGGTTTTGCCGGCAGCAGGTACTTGCCGAGCGTCACCAGCACCACCGCCATAATAATAATCCCCAGCGCCAGCCACTCTGTCGGCGAGAGCGATTCCCCGCCAAGACCCGTGCCCAACAGGACGGCCACTACCGGATTGACATAGGCATAGCTGGTGGCGACCGCCGGTGAGACATTGCGGATCAGAAACATATAGGCGTTAATCGCGATCACCGAACCGAAAATCGCCAGATAGCCCACCGCCAGCCACCCTGAGAGGTCGGGCAGGGCGGTCATTTTCTCCCCCGACAGCAGGGACGCTGCCAGCAGTACGATCCCGGCGGTGACCATCTCAATGGCGCCGGCCATCATGCCGGAGGGCAATTCAATGCGCGAGCCGTAAACCGAACCAAACGCCCAGCTCATCGAGCCAATCAGGATCAACACCGCTCCCCACGGATTACCGCTGAGGTTACCACCGCTGTTAAGCAGAATAATGCCCACCATCCCGATGGCGATCCCCAGCCACTCCAGCTTGCGCGTTTTGATGCCAAAAAGACGGCTGAAGCAGAGGGTGAACAGCGGAACGGTGGCCACCACCACCGCGGCGATACCGGACGGCACATTCTGATGCTCGGCGACGGTGACAAAGCCATTGCCCACCGCCAGCAGCAGGACGCCAATCAGGGCGGCATTGAGCAACGGACGCAGCGGCGGCAGCCTATGGCCGCGCAGGAGCAGAAACGCCAGAAGCAGCGCACCCGCCGAGAGGAACCGCACCCCCGCCATCAGCAGAGGGGGCCAGCTTTCCACCCCAATGCGGATCACGAAGTAGGTGGAGCCCCAGATGATATAGAGCGCAAACAGGGCGCCCGCTAATGGTAAGACTTGCCTGAAACGCATACTCCCTCACGGCGAATTAAAAAGGTCGCATATAGTTAACGTGAAAACTATCACGCTGGCGAGTCCTTTAATTGTGTCGTTGATGTGAATAATTTGTTGACATATACGGGGTGGTTTCGAGGTTTGCGGTTTTACTCCATACTGTTGTGGTAATTAACAAAAAGAAGGAACCTTATTTTGGCGGGAAGTAGCTTATTAACTCTGCTGGATGATATCGCCACGCTGCTGGACGATATTTCACTGATGGGAAAACTGGCGGCGAAAAAGACCGCAGGCGTGCTGGGTGACGATTTGTCGCTAAACGCCCAACAGGTGACGGGCGTGCGTGCCAACCGGGAACTGCCCGTGGTCTGGGCCGTGGCGAAGGGATCGTTGCTCAATAAAGTGATCCTCGTGCCGCTGGCGCTATTGATCAGCGCCTTTATTCCGTGGGCCATTACGCCGTTGCTGATGATCGGCGGGGCGTTTCTCTGTTTTGAAGGGGCGGAGAAAATCCTCCACTCCCTGGCATCACGTAAAGATAAGGAGAAGGAGTCTCCGGCCGCGCGGCAACAGCGTCTGGAAGCGCTGGCAGCAAAGGATCCTGTCGCGTTCGAGCGCGATAAGGTGAAGGGGGCTGTTCGCACCGACTTTATTCTATCGGCGGAAATTGTCGCCATCACTCTGGGTATCGTGGCGGATGCGCCGCTGCTGAATCAGGTGCTGGTGCTCTCGGGGATCGCCGTTCTGGTGACCATCGGGGTTTACGGTCTGGTAGGGCTCATCGTCAAACTGGACGATATCGGCTACTGGCTAAACGAAAAGCGCAATGCGCTGGCGAAGGCCACAGGCAAAGCGCTGCTGGTGATTGCGCCCTGGCTAATGAAGTCGTTATCGGTGATTGGCACCCTGGCGATGTTCCTGGTCGGCGGCGGGATTGTGGTACACGGTATTGCGCCGCTGCATCATGCCATTGAACACTTTGCAGAAGCACAAACATCTGTTATTGCAGCCATTTTGCCAACGTTACTCAACCTGGTGCTCGGCTTTATCATTGGCCTTATCGTTGTGGCAGTCGTGAAAGTTGTGGAAAAAATGCGAGGGCACTCACATTAATAGGTTGAAGCTATACCAGGCATAACTGTTATTCCTCGACTAAATTGATACAGTTTCACACTGATAAAGGAGGCGGTTATGGTCTTTCTGGTCAGCGATGAAGTTAAGCCTAAAAATGGCGGCCCACGTATGGTCGTCACCGGCTATGCAAGCGGAATGGTGGAATGTCGCTGGTACGACGGTTACGGCATCAAGCAGGAAGCGTTTCGTGAAGATGAGCTTCAGCATGGTGATGGCACCCGGCGACAGGACAAGGCTTAAGTCACGCTACGCCCGGCACTGCCGGGCGTTTTTGTACGTTATAATCGCGCCAACCGCAGTAGCATTGCAAAATCAGCCAGGCTTTGACGTCATGCAGATGGCGAAGG
>NZ_JBBCPK010000086.1:0-19381 GCF_037150775.1 Leclercia sp. M50 | reverse complement strand
TCCGAGGCCACGATAGTCATCACCGTACAGATCACCAGGCTGACCAGTGAGCCGACGTTAAGCAGGCTCAGGTTCTGCCCGCTGCCATCGCCCGGTAAAATGCGCGCTTCGAGCGCAAAAGCGTGGCTTATCAACGCGATGACCGCCGACAAAATAGCCATTCGCCGCCAGCCACTGTTTTTTTGTAACAGGCCAGGAATGATCAGCGCAAGGCTGACAGAGTACGCGACGAGGGCGATCAGAGCGAAAACAGGCATATAGGTGTCGACAGTTGTCCTGATAAGAAAGAGATGCAGTATAACGTTACGTGAGGCGTGCTCCAACCGTTGCATAACAACAAAGACGGCTTCATGTTATACTCCGGCAAAATTCTGTGTACGTGTCGCGCCAGCGACCTAACGTTTCTACCCCAGGCGAGAGACAATGTTTGATAATTTAACCGATCGTTTGTCGCGCACGCTGCGCAACATCAGCGGCCGTGGACGCCTTACCGAAGACAATATTAAAGAGACGCTGCGCGAAGTGCGTATGGCGCTGCTCGAAGCAGACGTCGCGCTGCCTGTCGTCCGTGATTTCATCAACCGCGTAAAAGAGAAAGCGGTTGGCCATGAAGTGAATAAGAGCCTGACCCCGGGTCAGGAGTTCGTCAAAATCGTGCGTAACGAACTGGTTGCGGCGATGGGCGAAGAGAACCAGAGCCTGAACCTGGCGGCGCAACCACCCGCAGTGGTGCTGATGGCGGGTCTGCAGGGTGCGGGTAAAACCACCAGCGTCGGTAAGCTGGGTAAATTCCTGCGCGAGAAGCACAAGAAGAAAGTGCTGGTCGTCTCTGCCGACGTTTATCGCCCGGCGGCGATCAAACAGCTGGAAACCCTGGCTGAACAGGTTGGCGTGGAGTTCTTCCCGTCCGATGTCGGACAGAAACCGATCGATATCGTTAACGCGGCGCTGAAAGAGGCGAAGCTGAAGTTCTTTGACGTGCTGCTGGTGGATACCGCCGGTCGTCTGCACGTTGACGAAGCGATGATGGACGAGATTAAACAGGTGCATGCCGCGATCAACCCGGTAGAAACCCTGTTTGTCGTTGACGCCATGACCGGTCAGGATGCGGCCAATACCGCAAAAGCCTTCAACGAAGCGCTGCCGTTAACCGGCGTGGTGCTGACCAAAGTGGACGGCGACGCCCGCGGCGGTGCGGCGCTCTCTATTCGTCATATCACCGGTAAGCCAATCAAGTTCCTCGGCGTCGGCGAAAAGACCGAAGCGCTGGAGCCGTTCCACCCGGACCGTATTGCCTCCCGTATCCTCGGCATGGGCGACGTGCTGTCGCTGATCGAAGATATCGAGAGCAAGGTTGACCGTGCCCAGGCCGAGAAGCTGGCCTCCAAGCTGAAAAAAGGCGACGGCTTCGATCTGACCGACTTCCTGGAGCAGCTGCGCCAGATGAAAAACATGGGCGGTATGGCGAGCCTGATGGGCAAGCTGCCGGGCATGGGGCAAATTCCGGATAACGTGAAAGCGCAGATGGACGACAAGGTCCTGGTGCGCATGGAGGCGATTATCAACTCTATGACGCTGAAAGAGCGCGCGAAGCCGGAAATCATCAAAGGCTCCCGTAAACGCCGTATCGCGGCGGGTTGTGGGATGCAGGTCCAGGACGTGAACCGTCTTCTGAAGCAGTTCGACGACATGCAGCGCATGATGAAGAAGATGAAGAAGGGCGGCATGGCCAAAATGATGCGCGGCATGAAGGGCATGATGCCCCCAGGATTCCCGGGTAGATAATATCGGGCTACCTTATTTGCCATTTTGACGCCGGGGTGTGCTCGCTATCCTCACGTACGCAAAGTACGCTCCGGTAGCTGCGCGCACGCCGACGCCAAACTGGCTGCACCGGTTACGCCCTGGCCTTGTGCAGTAAAAAACAGATGCTGATTGCATTTTCCCCAGAAATCAGTAAAATTTTCGGGCTTTTAATATGACACCGGGCTCCTTCCCTCGATGGGGCCCGGTGTTTTATTCACACAAGAGGATGTTATGGTAACTATTCGTTTAGCACGTCACGGCGCAAAAAAGCGTCCATTCTACCAGGTTGTTGTCACCGACAGCCGTAATGCACGCAACGGTCGCTTCATCGAGCGCGTTGGTTTCTTCAACCCACTGGCCGCTGGCGCAGAAGAAGAAACCCGTCTGGATCTGGATCGTATCGCTCACTGGGTTGGCCAGGGCGCTACTGTTTCCGATCGCGTTGCTACGCTGATCAAAGCAGCAAACAAAGCAGCTTAATCTGTCACGGTGGTCATGATGAGCAAAAAAGCACCTGTTGAACCGATTGTATTGGGCAAAATGGGTTCTTGCTACGGTATCCGTGGTTGGCTCAGAGTGTTTTCCTCCACCGAAGACGCCGAAAGCATTTTTGACTATCAGCCCTGGTTTATCCAGAAGGCCGGTAAGTGGGAAGAGGTCGAGCTGGAAAGCTGGCGTCACCACAATCAGGACATCATCATCAAGCTGAAAGGCGTTGACGATCGTGATGCCGCGAATGCGCTGACTAATTGTGAAATTGTCGTCGATTCGTCGCAGTTGCCACAGCTGGAAGAGGGTGACTACTACTGGAAAGACCTTATGGGTTGCCAGGTAGTCACGACTGAAGGTTACGGTCTGGGGAAAGTCATCGATATGATGGAAACCGGATCCAATGACGTTCTCGTCATTAAGGCAAACCTGAAAGATGCGTTTGGTATCAAGGAGCGGCTGGTTCCGTTCCTCGATGGGCAGGTTATCAAGAAAGTCGATCTCGCTACTCGTACTATCGAAGTAGATTGGGATCCTGGTTTTTAAATTCTCCTGAAAACGGTAAAAGACGGCGCTATGTGGATTGGCATTATTAGCCTGTTTCCTGAAATGTTCCGCGCGATTACTGATTACGGGGTAACTGGCCGGGCAGTAAAAAATGGCCTGCTGAGCATCGAAAGCTGGAGTCCACGTGACTTCACGCATGACCGGCACCGTACCGTGGACGATCGTCCTTACGGCGGCGGACCGGGGATGCTCATGATGGTTCAACCCTTGCGGGATGCCATCGCAGCAGCAAAAGCCGCGGCAGGTGAAGGCGCAAAGGTGATTTATCTGTCACCTCAGGGACGCAAGCTTGATCAAGCGGGCGTCAGCGAACTGGCAACGAATCAGAAACTGATTCTGGTGTGTGGTCGCTACGAAGGGATAGATGAGCGCGTAATTCAAACCGAGATTGACGAAGAATGGTCTATCGGCGATTACGTTCTCAGCGGTGGTGAGTTACCGGCAATGACGCTGATTGACTCGGTTTCCCGGTTTATTCCGGGGGTTCTGGGCCATGAAGCTTCAGCAACAGAAGACTCTTTTGCTGATGGATTGCTGGACTGTCCACACTATACCCGTCCTGAAGTGTTAGAAGGGATGGAGGTACCGCCAGTATTACTGTCGGGAAACCATGCCGAGATTCGTCGCTGGCGCCTGAAGCAGTCGCTGGGCCGTACCTGGCTTAGAAGACCTGAACTTCTGGAAAACCTGGCTCTGACTGAAGAGCAAGCAAAGTTGCTGGGCGAATTCAAAACTGAACATGCGCACCAGCAGCAGAAACATGATGGGATGGCCTGAGGCCCCCAAATATCAGTTTACCCAGGATAAGAGATTAAATTATGAGCAACATTATTAAGCAACTTGAACAAGAGCAGATGAAGCAGGACGTACCTTCCTTCCGTCCGGGTGATACCGTGGAAGTGAAAGTATGGGTTGTTGAAGGTTCCAAAAAACGTCTGCAGGCATTTGAGGGCGTGGTTATCGCTATCCGTAACCGCGGTCTGCACTCTGCATTCACTGTTCGTAAAATTTCCAACGGCGAAGGCGTTGAGCGTGTCTTCCAGACTCACTCTCCGGTAGTTGACAGCATTGCTGTTAAACGTCGTGGTGCTGTACGTAAAGCTAAACTGTACTACCTGCGTGAGCGTACTGGTAAGTCTGCTCGTATTAAAGAGCGTCTGAACTAAGATTCGCTTGTGCGACATCCTGTAAAAAGGGCTGGCCGAATGGCCGGCCCTTTTTTTATCTCTCTGTGCCCTGCGCATTAACTTCTTCGTCATAAATCGTTTACAATGCCCCTGCTCTGACGGAGGGTAAGTGACGATTCAACAGCATCAGACAAAATGGCAACGTATCGCGGCAGGTCTCGCGTTATTTGCGATCCTGATGATCGTCTTTGCGCCGCTGGTCTCTGTCTCGTTGCAAAAAGATCCCATGAGCGCGATGCCCGGCATGCACCATGACATGAGCATGATGGCGGAGCACCATGCCCCGCCTGAAAGCATGCCTGTCGACCATGCCGAAGCCTGCGGTTACTGCGTACTGTTGGCCCACGTGCCGGGTGTGATTCTGGCGCTGGTGATGCTGCTCTGCGCGGTGTTACTCAGGCAGCGTCTGACGCCGCCGCGCCCCTCTGTTCGCCACTGGCACTTCTTCCCCTGGCTCTGCCCCGATACCCGCGCACCGCCGCACCTGTCTGCTTATTCCATTTAAATAAAACGTACACCCCGGTGTACCGATAATCTATTGCCTGAAAAAGGGAAAGCATGACTACCTGCACATCGCGCGCAGCCTGGGGCAACCTGCTGCGTCGTCTTCACTTCTATATTGGTCTGTTTGTCGGGCCGTTTATCTTTATCGCTGCGCTCTCGGGTACGCTCTATGTCGCTACGCCGCAGCTGGAAAATGCGCTTTATCATCATGCGCTATTCAGTGAAACCGAGGGAGAAGCGCGTCCCCTTGCTGAACAGATCGCGGTCGCAGAAAAGGTCACCGGCGGAGAGCTACCTCTGCATGCGGTACGCCCGGGCCTGGCCGCAGGTGAAACCACCCGGGTGATGTATGCCGACCCGACGCTGAACGCCTCTGAGAACCGGGCCATCTTTATCGACCCGGTCAGCCTGGCGGTGCGCGGCGATATGACCGTCTATGGCACCAGCGGTATCCTGCCGTTACGTCAGAAGATTGATTATCTGCATCGGTCATTACTGCTGGGCGATATCGGGCGTATCTATAGCGAGCTGGCCGCGTCATGGATGTGGATTGCTGCACTGGGAGGGATCGCGCTGTGGTTCTATAACCGGCCAAAACGGCGCATCAATAACCGCTTCCAGAACCACCGTCGGCTGCACGTCTCCCTCGGCTGGTGTCTGCTGCTGGGCATGCTGTTGTTCTCGGCTACCGGCCTGACCTGGTCCCAGTGGGCGGGGGGAAACGTGGATAAACTGCGTGCGCAGCTGAACTGGCTCACGCCGCAGGTGAACACGCAGCTGCACGGTCCGGCGGAGGTCGCCGATCCGCATGCCGATCATCATGGCCACCACATGTCGATGCCCATGCCGCAGATGAAGCCCGACCTGGCATTGTATGACGGCGTAATGAACGCGGCTTATGCAGCAGGTATTGATGCCACGAAGCTGGAGATCCGCCCGGCGAAAAGCGCTACCACGGCGTGGACGGTAACGGAGATCGATCGCGGCTGGCCGACGCAGGTGGACGCGGTGGCTGTTGACCCGGCGACCCTGACGGTGATCGATCGGACCCGCTTTGCGGATTTCCCGCTGATGGCCAAACTGACCCGCTGGGGTGTGGATTTCCATATGGGGGGGCTGTTTGGCCTGCCAAACCAGCTGGTGCTGATCGCTTTTGGCCTCGCGCTGTGTGTGATGATCGTCTGGGGATACCGGATGTGGTGGATGCGAAGACCCCGCCAGACGGCAACCAATCCCGCGCAGACGCTGTGTCAGAGCTGGCTGGCGTTGCCGCTGTGGGGGCGCGTACTCTCTTTCGCTATCGCCTTTTTACTGGGGCTGGCGATGCCAGTAATGGGGTGCAGCCTGGCGCTGTTCGTCATCATTGACTGGCTGCGCTGGCGAGGGGCATCAGCGGCGTTGTCTTCTACGCGGAATTTCTAGGACGCTGATGCTTCACCAGATACATATTCCGGTCGGCTTGATCGAGCAACGCTTCAACGGAATGGTGTTCCCAGCCCAGCGCGAAGCCAATGCTTAGCGACATTCTGGTGCTGAGTCCGTTTTGCAGCTCATATGAGGGGCTGAACTGCTGCGTCAGGGCAGCACAAAGGCGCAGGACCTCGTACTCCGAGTGGACGCCATACAGAATGATGGCAAATTCATCCCCGCCCAGACGATAGGGCTGATGACGCCCGCCGCTGAATTCGACCATGCGGCGGGCCACTTCAATCAGCACATCGTCGCCCGCGGCGTGCCCCCAGGTATCGTTAATCAGCTTGAAGTCATCGCAATCCAGGAAGAGCAGGGCGGCGTTAGACCGCGAGGAGGCGTCACTCATCAGGGCCGAGATGCGGGTACGAAAAGCGGCCCGATTCGCCAGCCCGGTGAGCGGGTCGTGCATGGCAGTGCGCAGCAGCTGGGCATTTTTCGCCTGTAGCTTGCGCTGCCACTCCTCCATTTCATCCAGCAGGCTGTTGAAGTCCTGACCGAAACGATGAAATTCATCAATACGTTCCTCTGGCACCCGGCGGGAGAAATTCCGGTTCGTACGGACATCATGCACCACCTCGGTAATGTTTTGCAGGGCGGTGACCACGCCATTGTGCAGGGTGCGGGTTATCGCTAACGCCACCAGGGAGGCAAACAGGATGCAACCGGTTAACACGGCCAGAGACGTCCAGAGAAAGTGACTAATAAGGCTGTCACGTGCGGTAAGGCGTAACTCACCAATCGGCAGGTTGTTGTGCCAGACGCGCTGTCTGATGGGCTGGGGGAATAACCACTGGCTGACCAGTTGACTCAGGGGATCCGCCTGCACGTTTGGCTCCATTGACCACGCCGCAAAAGGGTTATCGTGGCGGTCCAGCAATATTGCTGACGAAAATTGCCCCTGTTTGCCGAGTGTGGCCAGCGCTTCGTGAGCGGCGGCGGTATCATTAAAGACCAGCGTCGCCTCCAGGCTGCGACTTACCGTGGCGCTGGTTAATTCAAGGTTTCGTTGCGCGTACTGTTTCAGTGTGAATACCGAAGCAATAGACAATAATAACCAGACCAGCGTCATGGTAATGAGAACACTAATTATACTGATGCGCCTGAGGGTTCTTTTGAACGTTGGACGCGGCGCTGATGTAAATTCCTTATTCATGCTTTGTATTCCATGCAAGCATTAACACATCAGGACTAACCCGGACTCCGCTGCGCGACAGCACATTCATATTGACGGAAAATCTGACCTGTCTATCGTCTATTATCAGGCAAAAAGCGCTGCCTGTAAGACACTGCGAATTTTGCTCCGCAATGAGGAGTAACGGTCTGGCATTAAATGCTGTGCTTAATTCAAGTTGGGCGTGGGGAGGCTCACTGCCAAAATAGAGCGCATGGCATCCTGCACTCAGTGCCTCTTGATCGCTATGGATAATGACGGGGATATAGGGCAGCGTGTCCGGACCATCGATACTGAGCGCCTCAACGTAGCGGGAAGAGGCGAAAATGCACAGGGTTGGCTGGCCAGAGAGGGTGGGCCAGCGGGTATAACTGACGATCCCGGAGACAATTGAACGTACCGATTTATCCGTTCTGGATAATGTTCCGCCAATAGCGTGTCCGCAGGATATTAACAGCATTACTACCAGCGCTACCCGACAACCGGAAATGAGAAAATAGTTACCCACCAGAATCCGCCATACCACTCTGGGAATATTAGCCCTTTAGTTTTGCCGCAATAATACCATTTTTTACCCGGATCGTCATTACGTCGCGCTGATATTAAGGAGCTTGAGTAAAATCCTGGCTCCTTAATTTAAAAAGGAGCTATCGAGGTTATTAATTCAAACGGCTGGCTTTTGTACCTTCATCCATACCCTGCTGCCAGGCGGTGCGGAGCTGAGTGGCGTTTTCAGCGGTATCACAGCTGGCGGGGAATATTCGACCGGCTAATCCCCAGGCGTAAACAAAATTTTCCTGGCATATTTTCTTTTGCCCCTCTTTATATCCTTTCAGATAGGCCGGGCGGTCCACCTTAGGGTCATTAAAATTAGCGGCAAGCGTTTCACGGGATTTTACGGCCACGCCGTCCATCGCGTCTTCTTTCCCCGCACCATACCAGTCGGTGCCGGTCCAGTGAGGCTGATGAGTGTAAGGATCAATCTGACAAGCGGTTAATAGCAGACCCAAAAGCGGGATAACGGTCAGGCGCATAAGGCATTCTCCTTTTTCCATTGAGCATAGCCTGGCGATAAGAATCTATTCTGTAATTTTTACGTTACACCTTAATCAGATGTTTTTTGCTTGAAAAGGGGTGTTGTAAACTATTATTTACGCATTTTGGATTGAAATCTTTACTTGATGTGATATCGTTGGGCTTCCTCAGTGAGGAAACCACTATCGCAAACGAGCTTCCAGGACCGCAATCATGCAAAAAGACGCGCTGAATAACGTACATATTACTGATGAACATGTTTTGATTACTCCGGATCAACTGAAAGCGGAATTCCCGCTGAGCGTTGAGCAGGAGGCGCAAATCGCGCACTCCCGCAAGACCATTTCCGACATCATCGCCGGGCGCGATCCGCGTCTGCTGGTGGTATGTGGTCCGTGCTCTATTCATGATCCTGAAGCTGCCATCGAATATGCCCATCGTTTTAAAGCTCTGGCCGAGGAGGTCAGCGATAGCCTCTACCTGGTCATGCGCGTCTATTTTGAAAAACCTCGTACCACCGTCGGCTGGAAAGGGTTGATTAACGATCCGCACATGGATGGCTCGTTTGATGTGGAAGCCGGTCTGAAGATTGCGCGTAATCTTCTGGTGGAGCTGGTGAACATGGGGCTGCCGCTGGCAACAGAAGCGCTGGATCCGAACAGCCCACAATACCTGGGCGATCTCTTTAGCTGGTCGGCAATCGGGGCGCGTACGACCGAGTCTCAGACGCACCGTGAAATGGCTTCTGGCCTCTCCATGCCGGTCGGTTTCAAAAATGGTACCGACGGCAGCCTGGCGACAGCCATCAACGCTATGCGTGCCGCTGCCATGCCGCACCGTTTTGTCGGCATCAACCAGGCGGGCCAGGTTTGTCTGCTACAGACCCAGGGCAATCCGGACGGACACGTCATCCTGCGCGGCGGCAAAGCGCCGAACTACAGCCCGGCAGATGTGGCGCAGTGTGAAAAAGAGATGGAACAGGCAGGACTGCGCCCGGCGCTGATGGTAGATTGCAGTCATGGTAATTCCAATAAAGATTACCGTCGTCAGCCTGCGGTGGCGGAATCCGTCGTCGCGCAGATCAAAGATGGCAACCGTTCGATTATTGGCCTGATGATTGAAAGCCACATCCATGAAGGCAATCAGTCATCTGAGCAGCCGCGCAGCACCATGAAATACGGGGTATCTGTTACGGATGCCTGCATCAGCTGGGAAACCACCGATGCGCTGCTGCGTGAGATCCACAAAGATTTGAACGGCCAGCTGGCGACGCGTCTGGCTTAAGAGGTTTGTTATGGTTGCTGAATTGACCGCCCTGCGCGATCAAATTGATGAGGTAGATAAGGCGCTACTGGATTTGCTGGCGCGCCGCATGGCGCTGGTCGCCGAGGTAGGTGAAGTCAAAAGTAAATATGGCTTGCCGATTTACGTGCCGGAGCGCGAAGCCTCCATGCTGGCCTCCCGGCGCAAAGAGGCGCAGGCGCTGGGCGTCTCGCCGGACCTGATAGAAGATGTACTGCGCCGGGTGATGCGCGAGTCGTATTCCAGCGAAAACGACAAGGGATTTAAAACCCTTTGTCCGACGCTGCGCCCGGTGGTCATTGTCGGTGGCGGCGGGCAGATGGGGCGTCTCTTCGAGAAGATGCTCACGCTCTCAGGCTACCAGGTCCGCATCCTTGAAAAAGAAGACTGGACCCGGGCGCAGGCGATGGTGGCTGATGCGGGTATGGTCATTGTCAGCGTACCGATTCACATCACCGAAGAGATTATTGCCCGACTGCCACCGCTGCCGGATGACTGTATTCTGGTCGATCTCGCCTCGGTAAAAAATGGTCCATTGCAGGCGATGCTTGCCGCACACCGTGGTCCGGTGCTGGGGCTGCACCCGATGTTCGGCCCGGACAGCGGCAGCCTGGCGAAGCAGGTAGTCGTCTACTGCGATGGCCGTCAGCCAGAAGCGTACCAGTGGTTCCTGGAGCAGATTCAGGTATGGGGCGCACGACTGCACCGGATCAGTGCCGTCGAGCATGACCAGAACATGGCCTTTATCCAGGCGTTGCGCCACTTCGCAACCTTCGCGTATGGCCTGCACCTGGCGGAAGAGAACGTTCAGCTTGAGCAACTGCTGTCGCTGTCATCGCCTATCTATCGTCTTGAACTGGCGATGGTCGGACGACTGTTTGCCCAGGATCCACAGCTCTATGCGGATATCATTATGTCCTCGGGCAATAACCTGGCGCTGATCAAACGTTACTACCAGCGTTTTGGTGAGGCGATTACGCTGCTGGAGCAGGGCGATAAGCAGGCCTTTATCGACAGCTTCCGCAAGGTCGAGCACTGGTTTGGCGATTACGCCCAGCGTTTCCAGAGCGAGAGCCGCATCTTGCTCCGACAGGCGAATGACAGTCGCCAGTAATCTGATGATGTATATACTGAAAGCCAGCACTGCTGGCTTTTTTTATTTTGGGGAACTGTCATGGCTGAACCACGCGTTTTGTTTGACTATACGGGGCACTTACCAGAGTGCCCCACCTGGAGCGAAGCAGAAAGCGCGCTCTACTGGGCGGATATTCTGGAAGGCGAGATCCACCGCTACCATCTGCCGACGGGTGAACATAGCGTTTTATCCTTCCATGAAGAGGTGGGGTGCTTTGCGCTGCGTCAGGATGGGGGCTTTATTGTCGCCATGCGCACGGGCATCTGGCTGGCGGATAAGCATGGGCTGCTACAACGAAAAGTTTGTGATAATCCGTCGAACCCGCAGCTGGCACGCTTTAATGACGGGGGAACCGATCATTTCGGCCGCTTTTACGCGGGCACATTCTGGGCACCGGGGGACTATAACGGCGCCTTGCTGATGCGTATCGATAACGACCTGACGCCGGAGGTGATCCAGTGTGATATCCACGGCCATAACGGGCTGGCCTTTAGCGATGACCGGCGCTGGATGTACGCCTCAGACACGCCCAATGCGGTGATCTACCGTACGCCGCTGGATGAGCAGGGCGAACCGGGTAAACGGGAAGTCTTTCGTCGGTTCCAGCCGGGGGAGGGGATCCCGGACGGCGCGGCGGTGGATGTGGAGGGCTGTTACTGGAGCGCGCTGTTTGACGGCTGGCGGATCGCCCGTTTTTCACCGCAGGGCGAACAGCTGGAAGAGTACCGGTTGCCGGTGCGCTGTCCGACAATGGTCTGTTTCGGGGGCGATGATATGCAGACGCTGTTTATTACCACCACCCGTGAGAACATGGATGCACAGGAGGTGGCGGCATATCCTCTTTCCGGCGCCATTTTCACCCTGCCCGTCAGCGTGGCAGGAGTGAAAAAAGGCCCATTTATTGCGCGTTAAGCCGGATCGACCGGGACGACGTTTTCGCTCGGATAGCATCCCAGCACCTTCATGGAACGGGTGATCTCACCCAGTTCACGCAGGGCTTTCTGCAGGGACGCAGACTCCAGGTTGGCCTGGATATCGAGATAGAACATCTCTTCCCACGGGTTGCCATGAATAGGGCGCGATTCCAGTTTGGTCATAATCAGATTGTGATTGCGCAGTACCAGCAGAGCCTCAACCAGCGCACCGGCCTGCTGGCCCGTCGCCATCAGCAGGGTGGTTTTGGCCGGCACCTGATCGGAGACGTTGATCGCTTTACGCGCCAGCACGATGAAACGGGTGATGTTTTGCGTCTGGTTGGCCAGGTTGCGCTCCAGCACCTGTAAGCCATACAGCGCCCCGCCCGCTTCGCTGCCGAGCGCGGCAACGGTGGGGGAGTTGGCCTGTGCGACCTTCTCCATCGCGGCTGACGTGCTTTCGGTATATTCAATTTTCCAGCCCGGATAGCGGTTCAGGAACTGGCTGCACTGCTGGAAAGGTTGTGGGTGGCTGTAAACCGTCTCGATCTTGTCGAGGTCAGTCGTTCCGGAAACCAGTACGCAGTGGTCAATCGGGATCGTCATCTCGCCGACCAGCGACAGCGTAGTGTGCTGGAGCAGATCGTAAACGTCGTTGATGGCACCGGAACTGGTGTTCTCAATCGGCACGACAGCGTAATCTGCCTGGCCGGTTTCTACCTGATTGAAAATATCGGCGAACTTCGCGCAGCCGCTCTCAATAAACTCTTCGAAGTGACGGGCAGCATACTGACGTGCAGCGAGGTGGGAATAGGACCCTTTTGGTCCCAGGAAGGCAATACGCGCCGAGTGCGGATTAGTTTTGTTCAGATGCTGCTGCAGCAACGCCTGCTGGGTGAGAACGGAATCTTCGATAATCAGCTGGAACAGACGGGTAATGTAGTGCGCATCCAGATGGTGCGTTTTACCAAGGTTAATCAGGCGTTCCAGCAGGTCGCGCTCCCGATCGATATCGCGTACCGGACGATGTGAAGCCAGCTTTGCTTTTCCGACCTCAACGGCCAGCGCACGGCGTTCGGCCATTAGTGAAAGCAATTTTTCATCCAGAGCGCTGATCTTATCTCGCAGATCCAGTAACGGGTTTTCCGGTGTCATAGCGTTGCCTTTGTCATTTATCGTTATCAATAAAAAAGGCCCCCCGGTGTGGGAGGCCTTATTGTTCGTCTTCGCATTCTTTATCACACGACGAAACGCCTCCCAATCAGGGGAAGGTAAAAAAGAATGCGAAGAAAAACGGTTTAATGGTCATGGAAAATTCCTTCAGAAGACAGACTTAAAGTACCCGTACTGTTTTCACCCTGTCAATAAAAAACGCGCCCGAAGGCGCGTTGGCGATAGACTCAATGTAAGGGATTACTCATCTTCAACTTCTTCTGCGAAGCTGGCGTCTTTCACCGATGTTGTGGCGCGACGGGCTTCACCTTTGTGTTGCACTTTATTGAGCTGCCGTTCCAGCTTGTTAATCAAATCGTTGATGGCGGTGTACATATCCTCATGTTTCGCGCTGGCGACCAGATGGCCGTTTGGAGTATTGATAGTTGCGTCAGCGATGAAACCCTGTGGCTCCTTAGAGAGAATGATATGTGGGTTAATCAAGTGTGTTTGCCATTTATCCAGTTTGGCGAGACGGTCTGCGACGTGCTGGCGGATTGCCGGAGTAATTTCCATTTGTTTACTGGTAATGTTCATTGTCATAAATTTTACCTCTTGTCTTTCCCGTCTTGGTGAGTCCAGCATACCGTTCCTAATGTCAAAATGTGTGATGTAAATCACATTTTTATGTCACTTTTTGTCAACGGATTCTTTTTGTGAGGCAGGACAGGAACACGTAACATTTACCTTGTCGAAGCGACAAATTGCGGCCATAGTTGATAGGATTCGTGCAGGCTAAACCGCTTCAGCTTGATGCGGAAATGGATAAAAAAACGGCAGCCCTGAGGCTGCCGTTTTGCATTCTACTGGACGATCAGGAGCTGCTGCTGTTCGCGGCGATGATCTTCGCCACTTTGTCAGCCTGGGAGGTCATCTGCAGCTGGCGATAGGCGTTTTCCATCAGCTTCAGGCCATCACGCGTTGCCTGAGTATCCGGATAATCACGCAGCATGCCTTCGACGCGGTTCACGACGGCAACGTATGCACCACGACGGGTATAGTATTCCGCCACAGAGTATTCGTATTTCGCCAGACGGTCTTTCAGGAACACCAGACGTTTGCTGGCATCCGTTACGTACTGGCTGTTCGGGTAGCCGCGAACCAGTTTAGAGAAGTCATTAAACGCATCGCGGGCGTGCTGCGGGTCGCGGTCGGAGCGATCCACACCAAAGAAGCCCTGCAGCGCGCTGTCATCCAGCGCCATATTGGTCAGGCCGCGCATATACATCACGTAGTCAATATTCGGATGGGTCGGATTCAGACGCATGAAGCGATCAATCGTCGCCTGGGCCAGTGGCAGATCGGCATTTTTATAGTAGGCGTAGATCAGATCCAACTGTACCTGCTGGGAGTACGGGCCAAATGGATAGCGATTATCCAGCGCTTCCAGTTGCGTTATCGCCTGTTTCCAGTTACCGTCCTGCAGCTTTTGCTGAGCAGTCGCATAGATTTCATTCGGCGGATTGTCAGGGACCTGTTCATTCGAACCGGAGCAGCCTACCAAAGCCAGGCTCAACGTGGCCGCTGCCACCAGATATTTCATGCGCGTCATGACGTTTTGACTTTCCTCAAATGTTTGTCCGGGAGAATCTCTTTCCTGCTCCCGATTAAGACCAGCTACAATAGCACACTATATTAAACGGCAAAGCCGTAAAACCCAACGTTAAACGAAGAAGCAGTCTATGGCACAACGAGTAGAACTCACCGCAACAGTCTCCGAAAAACAGCTCGGACAACGCTTAGATCAGGCTTTGGCCGAAATGTTCCCTGATTATTCGCGTTCACGCATAAAAGAATGGATTCTTGACCAGCGCGTGCTGGTAAATGGCAAGATCTGGGACAAGCCAAAAGAGAAAGTGTTGGGTGGGGAAGTGGTCGCCATCAATGCTGATATCGAAGAAGAAGTCCGTTTTGAGCCTCAGGATATCCCGCTGAATATCGTCTATGAAGATGACGACATCCTGGTTATTAACAAGCCGCGCGATCTGGTTGTACACCCTGGCGCAGGTAACCCTGACGGCACTGTACTGAACGCCCTGCTGCACTACTATCCTCCTATTGTGGACGTACCGCGGGCGGGGATCGTTCACCGTCTGGATAAAGACACCACCGGCCTGATGGTCGTTGCCAAGACCATTCCGGCGCAGACGCGTCTGGTGGAGTCCCTGCAGCTGCGTGAAATCACCCGTGAATACGAAGCGGTTGCTATTGGGCATATGACCTCCGGTGGCACGGTAGAGCAGCCAATCAGTCGCCATCCGACCAAGCGTACCCACATGTCCGTTCACCCGATGGGTAAACCGGCCGTCACGCACTACCGCATTATGGAGCATTTCCGCATTCATACGCGTCTGCGTCTGCGTCTGGAAACGGGCCGTACGCACCAGATCCGTGTGCATATGTCCTATATCACCCATCCGCTGGTGGGCGATCAGCTGTACGGTGGTCGTCCGCGTCCACCGAAAGGGGCGTCTGACGAATTTATCGCGATGCTGCGTAAATTCGACCGCCAGGCCCTGCACGCAACCATGCTACGTCTCTACCATCCGATCACCGGCATTGAGATGGAATGGCATGCGCCAATTCCACAGGATATGGTGGATCTTATCGACGCGATGCGTGCCGATTTTGAAGAACATAAGGATGACGTGGACTGGTTATGACCAAACTGATTGTCCCGGAGTGGCCTGCGCCTGAAAGTGTGGCGGCCTGCAGTTCAACCCGTATCGGCGGCGTGAGTGAGGGGGCCTGGGCATCATTGAACCTGGGCGCTCACTGTGGCGATAACCTCGATCACGTTGAAGAGAATCGTAAGCGGTTGTTTGCGGCAGGCCAGTTGCCGTCAAAACCGGTCTGGCTTGAACAGGTACATGGTACCGCTGTGCTTCGTCTCACCGGTGAACCGTATGCCTCGAAACGTGCCGATGCGTCTTACAGCAATACTCCGGGCACGGTTTGTGCCGTCATGACTGCTGACTGTCTGCCGGTGCTTTTCTGCAACCGTGCGGGCACGGAAGTGGCCGCCGCCCATGCCGGTTGGCGCGGATTGTGCGCTGGCGTACTGGAAGAGACCGTCGCCTGTTTTGCCGACGGCGCGGATAACATCATCGCCTGGCTTGGCCCGGCCATTGGCCCACAGGCTTTTGAAGTGGGGCCGGAGGTGCGCGACGCTTTTATGGCGCACGATCCGCAGGCGCAGAGCGCTTTCCTTCCGGCAGGGGATAAGTATATGGCGGACATTTATCAGCTTGCCCGCCAGCGCCTGACCCGCGTCGGTATCAGCCAGATCTACGGCGGCGATCGCTGCACCTTCACCGAAAACGATGATTTCTTTTCCTATCGCCGCGACAAGACTACCGGGCGTATGGCAAGTTTCATTTGGCTGATATAACCTATAGAATCAAGACGATCCGGTACGCGCCGTTTTCTTTTCGCATAATTCAGGTCATTCACCTTGAATAATTGAGGGATGACCTCATTTAATCTCCAGTAGCAATTTTGACCTGTTATGGGAGGAGTTATGCGTCTGGATCGTCTTACTAATAAATTCCAGCTTGCTCTCGCCGATGCCCAGTCTCTCGCACTGGGGCACGACAATCAGTTTATCGAACCTCTTCATTTAATGAGTGCCTTACTGAATCAGGAAGGGGGATCGGTACGTCCTTTATTGACATCTGCCGGCATTAATGCGGGCCAGTTACGCACAGCCATCGATCAGGCGCTGAGCCGTTTACCGCAGGTAGAGGGCACTGGCGGAGATGTACAGCCGTCTCAGGATCTGGTTCGCGTATTAAACCTGTGCGACAAACTGGCGCAGAAACGCGGCGACAACTTTATTTCGTCAGAGCTCTTTGTTCTGGCGGCGCTTGAATCACGTGGCACCTTGACCGACCTGCTGAAAACAGCTGGCGCAACTACCGCCAATGTGACGCAGGCGATTGCACAAATGCGCGGAGGTGAGAGCGTGAACGATCAGGGTGCTGAAGATCAGCGTCAGGCATTGAAAAAATATACGGTCGACCTGACTGAGCGTGCGGAACAGGGCAAGCTTGACCCGGTCATTGGCCGTGACGAAGAGATCCGCCGTACCATTCAGGTTCTGCAGCGCCGTACCAAAAATAACCCGGTGCTGATTGGTGAACCGGGCGTCGGTAAAACGGCTATTGTGGAAGGGCTTGCCCAGCGTATCGTCAATGGTGAAGTGCCGGAGGGTCTGAAAGGCCGCCGTGTACTGGCACTGGATATGGGCGCGCTGGTGGCCGGGGCCAAATACCGCGGCGAATTTGAAGAACGCTTAAAAGGCGTGCTCAACGATCTGGCGAAACAGGAAGGCAACGTCATTCTGTTTATCGACGAACTGCACACGATGGTGGGAGCAGGTAAAGCCGATGGTGCCATGGATGCCGGGAACATGCTGAAACCCGCTCTTGCTCGCGGCGAGCTGCACTGCGTTGGCGCCACCACGCTTGATGAGTATCGTCAGTACATTGAAAAAGATGCTGCTCTGGAACGTCGATTCCAGAAAGTGTTTGTGGCTGAACCGTCAGTGGAAGATACCATCGCGATCCTGCGTGGCCTGAAAGAGCGCTATGAGCTGCACCACCATGTGCAGATTACTGACCCGGCCATCGTGGCGGCTGCTACCTTGTCGCATCGCTATATTGCCGACCGACAGCTGCCTGACAAAGCGATCGACCTTATCGATGAAGCGGCCTCCAGTATTCGTATGCAGATTGACTCCAAGCCAGAAGAGCTGGACCGACTCGATCGCCGGATCATTCAGCTCAAGCTTGAGCAGCAGGCGCTGAAAAAAGAGTCTGATGAAGCGAGTAAAAAGCGTCTGGATATGCTTAATGAAGAGCTGGAAGATAAAGAGCGTCAATACTCTGGTTTAGAAGAAGAATGGAAGGCGGAAAAAGCGTCCCTCTCCGGCACCCAGACGATTAAAGCCGAGCTGGAACAGGCGAAGATTGCCATTGAGCAGGCGCGTCGCGTGGGCGATCTGGCGCAAATGTCTGAGCTGCAGTACGGCAAAATTCCGGAGCTGGAAAAACAGCTGGCGGCGGCAACCCAGGCTGAAGGCAAAACCATGCGTCTGTTACGCAATAAAGTGACGGATGCAGAGATCGCTGAGGTACTGGCGCGCTGGACCGGTATCCCGGTAGCCAGAATGATGGAGAGCGAGCGCGACAAATTATTGCGCATGGAGGAAGATCTTCATCATCGCGTCATCGGTCAGGATGAAGCGGTTCAGGCGGTATCGAACGCGATCCGTCGTAGCCGTGCCGGTTTGTCCGATCCTAACCGTCCGATTGGCTCCTTCCTGTTCCTGGGGCCGACCGGTGTCGGTAAAACGGAACTGTGTAAGGCGCTGGCGAACTTCATGTTCGACAGTGACGATGCGATGGTTCGTATCGACATGTCTGAATTTATGGAGAAACACTCCGTTTCACGTCTGGTGGGTGCACCTCCGGGATATGTCGGTTATGAAGAGGGGGGTTACCTGACAGAGGCGGTTCGCCGTCGTCCGTACTCCGTCATCCTGCTGGATGAAGTGGAAAAAGCGCACCCGGATGTGTTCAACATTCTGCTGCAGGTCCTGGATGACGGACGCCTGACCGACGGGCAGGGGAGAACGGTCGACTTCCGTAATACGGTGGTCATCATGACTTCGAACCTGGGTTCCGATCTGATTCAGGAGCGTTTTGGTGAACTGGATTACAGCCATATGAAGGATCTGGTGATGGGCGTGGTTAGCCACAGTTTCCGTCCTGAGTTCATCAACCGTATCGATGAAGTCGTGGTCTTCCATCCACTGGGTGAAAAACACATTGCTTCTATTGCCCGTATTCAGCTGCAGCGTCTGTATAAACGTCTGGAAGAGCGTGGATATGAACTGCATATTGCGGATGACGCGCTGCAACTGCTGAGCGCAAATGGGTACGATCCGGTGTACGGCGCACGTCCTCTCAAACGTGCCATCCAGCAGCAGATCGAAAACCCGCTGGCGCAGCAAATTCTTTCCGGGAAGCTGCTGCCAGGCAAAACCATCCAACTGGTGAAGCAAGACGACCAGATTGTGGCAGTGCAGTAAGTCACAAAACGATGAAAACGAGCCCTCAGGGGCTCGTTTTTGTTTAAAAACCAGGCAAGAATGGGCTTTCTGAAGCGTGATTGCCTGGAAAGTGAGCGGTTGATAAATAATTTTCACTTTATACTTGCCAGTCAGGAATAAGCGCCTATAATGCGCCACCACTGACACGGAACAACGGCAAACACGCCGCCGGGTCAGCGGGGTTCGGTAAGAACCTCACGGAGAAAAGCGAAAATAATCGCTTGACTCTGAGGCGGGGAAGCGTAATATGCACACCCCGCGCCGCAGCGAAAAAGCGAAGCGGCACTGCTCTTTAACAATTTATCAGACAATCTGTGTGGGCACTCAAAGTGACATGGATTCTTAACGTCCTCGGACGAAAAATGAATACCAAGTCTCTGAGTGAACACGTAATTCATTACGAAGTTTAATTCACGAGCATCAAACTTAAATTGAAGAGTTTGATCATGGCTCAGATTGAACGCTGGCGGC